>CAZRMA010000419.1:0-3940 GCA_964600655.1 uncultured Ignavibacteriaceae bacterium | reverse complement strand
TTTATATTCAATGATTAATTAATAGTTATATCAAGACCCAAGCCTTGGAGCTCTTTAATTAACACATTGAATGATTCAGGAATATTTGGTTCCTGTAAGTTTTCACCCTTAACAATTGATTCATAAGCTTTGGCTCTACCAGCAACGTCATCACTTTTTATTGTCAAAATTTCCTGAAGAATATGGGAAGCTCCATAGCCCTCCAAGGCCCAAACTTCCATCTCTCCAAATCTTTGTCCACCGAACTGTGCTTTACCACCCAAAGGCTGTTGTGTGATTAATGAGTATGGCCCAATTGACCTTGCATGAATTTTATCATCTACAAGATGGCTAAGCTTCAGCATATAAATGTATCCGCAAGTAACTTTTTGATGAAACTTATCTCCGCTTCTTCCGTCATAAAGATCAGTTTTACTTCCTCTTTCTAACCCAGCTTTTTCCAACCATTCATCTACATCTTCAATCTTCGCTCCGTCAAAAATTGGGGTTGCAAACTTAACACCTAATTTTTTACCTGCCCATCCTAAAGCAGTTTCATAAAGCTGTCCTAAATTCATACGTGATGGCACACCAAGTGGATTTAGAATTATATCTACATGAGTTCCATCAGGTAAGAAAGGCATATCTTCTATTGGAACAATTTTGGCCACAACACCTTTATTACCATGTCTTCCTGCCATTTTATCACCGACAGAAAGTTTACGTTTTTTAGCAACATAAACTTTAGCAAGCTGAACAATTCCAGGAGGAAGCTCGTCGCCGCTAGTGATTTTTATTTTTTCTCGTTTGTAATCTTCTTCTAATGAAGAAAGTACAGTAAAGTAATTCTTGTATAAGGTATTTACATGATTATTTTTACTTTTAGATTCAAACCAATCAAGCGTATAATCCAGCTTCGTAATATCGTCTAAAGAAGAATAGGTGGAATCTTTAATTAAAGTACCACTCCTTAGAACAATACTTCCATCCAAATCTCTGATACCCGTTGTAGTTTGACCATCAGTTAATTTGGTTAATTTTTCTACTAGCTTATTATAGTGTTCAGCTAAAAATTGCTTATGATCATACTCTAAATTTTCAAGCTGTTTCTTTTCAATCTTTTTGGTTTCAGCATCTCTTCTTTTCCTGCTGAATAACCTAGTCTTAATTACGGTACCTTTTAATCCAGGAGGTGCTTTCAATGAGGCATCTTTAACATCTCCAGCTTTATCTCCGAATATTGCTCTCAATAATTTTTCTTCAGGTGTCGGATCGGTTTCTCCTTTTGGCGTAATTTTACCTATTAAAATATCACCTTCTTTAACCTCTGCACCTTCTCTTATAATTCCATCTTCATCAAGGTTCTTAACCGACTCCTCGCTTACATTCGGAATTTCCCTGGTTAATTCTTCTTCACCACGTTTCGTTTCTCTTACTTGTAATTCAAATTCTTCAATGTGAATTGAAGTATAAACATCTTCGCTTACTATTCTTTCGCTAATAATAATAGCATCCTCAAAATTGTAACCTCGCCACGGCATAAATGCAACTAATACGTTTCTACCAAGGGCTAAATCACCGCCATCCGTTGAGGTTCCATCAGCAATTACCTCATTTTTAACAACCTTCTGACCTTCTTTTACAATCGGTCTCTGATTTACGCAAGTTTCCTGGTTTGTACCATTAAACTTGGCTAAATGGTAAGGAACTCTTTTTACATCATCGAATGTTGTTAAAGAATCAACACTATTTGGATTGATGTCGTATCTAACAGTAATTTTATCTGAATCCACATATTCAATGGTTCCATTGTCTTCTGCAATAATAACAGAACGTGAATCTGAAGCTAACTTTCTTTCCATACCGGTACCGACAATTGGAGCTTCAGGACGTAAAAGTGGAACTGCTTGACGCTGCATGTTAGAACCCATTAAAGCTCTGTTAGCATCATCATGCTCTAAGAATGGAATTAACGCAGCAGCCGCACTTACTATTTGAGCCGGAGCAACATCCATATATTGAATATGATCAGGAGTTACAATCGGGAAATCACCTCTATATCTTGATTTAACTCTTTCATTTACAAATTTCTGCTGATCTGTTAATAGAGCATTTGCCTGGGCTATTGTGAAATGATCTTCCTGCTCAGCAGTTAAATATTCAACTTCGTTTAATACTTTGCCTCTTTCAACTTTTCTGTATGGTGTTACAAGGAATCCATATTTATTTACGCGTGCGTAAATTGTAAGAGAGGAAATAAGTCCAATGTTTGGGCCTTCTGGAGTTTCAATAGGACAAAGCCTTCCGTAATGAGTATAATGAACGTCACGAACTTCAAATCCGGCACGTTCTCTAGTTAATCCACCAGGTCCTAAAGCGGACATCCTTCTTTTGTGAGTTAACTCAGCTAATGGATTTGTTTGATCCATAAATTGAGATAACTGATTTGTTCCAAAGAAAGCATTTATAACACTACTAATTGTTCTTGCATTTACCAAATCTTGAGGTGTAAAGCTTTCAGTATCTCGCATGTTCATACGCTCTTTAATAGTACGCGCCATTCTAGCCATACCAATATTAAATTGCTGACCTAATTGTTCACCAACAGTACGTATTCTTCTATTTCCCAAATGATCGATATCATCTACACTCTGATGACCAAATCTGAGCTGAATGATATATTTCATAATTTCAATAATATCTTCAACAGTGAGAACAGTTTTTGTTTCATCAATATTAAGCTTGAGCTTATCATTCATTCTATGACGTCCAACATCGCCTAAATCATATCTCTTATCATTAAAAAAGAGTTTATCGATTAATGATCGAGCAGTTTCAACATCAGGAGCTTCACCTGAACGAAGCTGTCTATAAATAGCATATAAAGCTTCTTCCTGGGTATGAGCTGTGTCTTTACGAAGTGTATTTACAATTAAATCCTGCTCAGGGGAAACTTCAGAAGTTATTAATTTAATTGATTCAACTTCGGCTTCATTTAATCTATCCAGATCTTCTTCGGTAATAACGCTATCTTTTGTTAAAAAGATTTCACCGGTAGACATATCAAAAACATCCGTAGCAATAGTTCTACCGATGTATTTTTCCATTTTCGCTTTTTTAACATCTATTTCTTCAACAAGATTAAAAATATTTAGGATGTCCTCGTTCGTAGCATAACCAAGCGCTCTTAAAAGAGTGGTGGCAGGGAATTTTTTTCTTCGATCTATATAAACATACATTACATAGTTTATATCAGTTGCAAACTCAACCCAGGATCCTCTTAAAGGAATTATTCTTGCAGAATAAATCGGGGTTCCATTGGGGTGAACTGTTTGCGAAAAAGCTACACCGGGGGAACGATGCAGTTGCGAAACAACAACTCTTTCAGCACCATTTATAACGAAGGTCCCTTTATCAGTCATGAATGGAAGATTACCAAGATACACTTCTTGTTCAACGCTATTAACAAATTCTTCAGTTTCCGCATCTTTAGTTGAAAGACGAAGTTTTCCTTTCAAAGGTGCTGCAAATGTTAAACCTCGTTCAACGCATTCTAAAACCGAATAACGCGGTTTTTCTATATTGTATTCTAAAAAATCCAAGCGGTAATTTTCCTTGTTATCAAGAATAGGAAAATTAGAAGTGAATACCATTTGAAGACCTTTGTTTTCTCTTTTACCTGGAGCAACATTCTGCTGTACAAATTCTTCAAAAGTATCTTTTTGAATGCTCAACAAATTAGGAGCTTCAAGTACAGTGGGAATTTTGCCAAAGGAAATTCTAGTATTATCCAATTGTAAACCTCCAATTATTTTTCATTTTTCTTTTCAAGTCTTTCTAATCTGTAACATCGAAAACATAAACACATAATATAAAAAGCGATAAGACGGACTTATCCGACTTATCACTTTTGATTAAATCACGATAATATAAATATTTAATGTTATTTTAATTCTACTGT
>CAZRMA010000418.1:0-3943 GCA_964600655.1 uncultured Ignavibacteriaceae bacterium | reverse complement strand
GGGCATAATAGTCAAAAAGTGTTGCTGGAATTTATATAAAATATTTGTTTATATAAATTTACAGGAACAAAACTCAATGGTTAGTGAGAATGATGAAAAAAAACACTGTCCAAACTGCAAGAGTAAAGAAGTAAAATTAAATGGAAAAACTAGGCAGGGTAAACAAAGATACCAATGCTTAAGCTGCAAAAAGACATATATCTGGAAACAAAATAAGTGCATAGAAGAAAGACGATACAAATGGTTTACACAATGGATACTGGAAGGATTAACGGTAAAACAGATCTCCAGGATAAATAAAGTAAGTAACTCAACAGTAAATAGAGTAATAAATTATTGGTTAAAGAAACAGCCGCCAAAACTAAAGGAACTGGAAGAAATAAAATATTTAATACTTGATGGAACATATATAAATCATAGAACAGGATTATATGTAGTAATGGATTCAGCAGAGAGAAAAATAGTATATGGAGAATATGGAATAAATGAAACCGGCAAACATCTAAAGACATTTTATAATAGATTACAGAAGGAAGGATTAAATCCATTATCAGCTACAATAGACGGCTCTTTACAGCAGTTAAAGTACTTACAGGAAGCTTGGGATAATTTAATAATACAAAGATGCTTAGTGCATATACAAAGACAAGGATTGAGTTGGTTAAGACAAAAACCAAAAAGAATAGAATCAATAGAGCTTCGAGATTTATTACTCAAGGTGTTATACATAAAAACCAAAGAACAGTCGGAGAAATTTATAAAAGGTTTTAAGCTATGGGAAAATAGATTTGGATTATCACTTATAAGTTCAACAAATAGAGGGAAAGTATTTAGTGATTTATTAAGGACAAGGAGTATGTTAATCAATGCACTACCCAATATGTTTAACTATTTAGATAATCCGGAAATATCCAGAACAACTAATGCACTGGAAGGATATTTTGGTAGATTAAAACAAAAGTATAGAGCGCATAGAGGTTTATCTCCGGCTAAAAGAAAAAATTATTTTAGCTGGTATTTTTATCTTAAACCTATTTAATTTCAGCAACACAAAATGACTATTATACCCATTTCGACCTGCCTTCGTTAGGCAGGAGAGCGAAATCTTGTGTTTTGAATAGATTCTCTGTCGAAGACTTCCTCGGAAGGACACTTCATTTTATTCACACGTTTTAAGAGAGCTATTAAAAGCATTTAAACTGAAATAGAAAATAGTTATGGAAAAAATTCAAATTGAAACTACACAAAATGTTACAATTGATTATGATATTGCCAGTATAGGAGATAGAATTTTAGCCGCATTATTAGACTATCTAATCATTTTCGGTTACGTCATTGCAGTGATTATAATGGCTTCTATTCTTGAAAATACATTTCCAAAATCGATAGCATTTTGGGTCATTATTTATTTGCCTATATTTTTTTACGATCTTGCATGTGAATTATTTTTAGACGGCCAGTCCTTTGGCAAAAAGATTAGAAAAATAAAAGTTGTTATGATTGACGGTACTCAGCCTTCATTTATAAATTATTTTTTAAGATGGATCATTCGACCAATTGATGTAACCTTCAGCTATGGTACTGTAGCAATGATTACAATGTTTGTAAACGGAAAAGGACAAAGGCTTGGTGATCTTGCCGCAAACACATCCATAATAAAATTAAAAAAAGATTTGCTTCTTGAAGATACAATTTATAGAAAAGTTGAGGAAACTTATGAAGTTCAATTTCCTGAAGCTGCCAATTTATCTGATTATGATATAGGAATAATTCAGGAGGTATTAGAACAGATTGGAAAGATAACCGATCATATCGTTTATGAAGAAATTCTTGTAAAGACGAAAAATGAAATAAGCCGTAAAATGGGCATCAACCCAGGTATCAAACCATTGTCATTCCTTTATACAGTTATGAAAGATTATAATTATATAAATGGAAAGTTGAATTAAAGTTTTTAAACGGCTTTTAATTTAAATAAAAATGCCGGATAATGATCCGGCACTTTATAGTTAGTTAAAGTAAATAAGTGAGCTAAAATTACTTATTTAGCTTTGCTAAAATTATTAGCAACTTCATCCCAGTTAATTACATTCCACCAATTCTCAATATAGTCAGGCCTTTTGTTCTGATACTTTAAATAATAAGCATGTTCCCAAACATCAAGACCAAGAATTGGAGTACCTTTTTTATCTGCAACATCCATCAGCGGGTTATCCTGGTTTGGAGTTGAAGTAATTTCAAACTTGCCGTCAGTTACAATGAGCCATGCCCATCCTGAACCGAAACGGGTTGCAGCAGCATTACTGAATTGTTTTTTGAATTCTTCAGTTGAACCAAAAGATTCATTTATAGCCCGCTCCAGATCTCCTTTTGGAAATCCGCCGCCGCCTTTTTTCATTATTGTCCAGAATAAAGAATGGTTGTAATGTCCGCCACCGTTATTGCGAACAGCAACCGGATGTTTAGATACATTTTTTAGGATATCTTCAAGTGATTTACCTTCTAATTCTGTTCCTTCAATAGCGCCATTTAATTTAGTTACGTAACCATTGTGATGTTTCGTGTGATGTATTTCCATAGTCTGTTTATCGATATATGGTTCTAATGCATCATAGCCATAGGGTAATTTTGGCAATTCAAATTTTCCCATTATTGAAATCCTCCTTAAATTAAGATTTTCTTATGAATATAAAATATTGCTTGAATAGTGTTTACGTTTTAATGCGAACAGTTTTAATCAAACAATACAATTATTTTATTAGTTAGTTATTATTTGGATCAAACACCAAATGATTCGCCGCAGCCACATGTTTTAACTGCATTCGGATTATTAAATACGAATCCTTTTCCGTTTAATCCATCTGAAAAATCAAGCACAGTTCCGCTTAAGTAAAATAAACTTTTTCCGTCAACAAAAAGCTTCACATCTTTATCCTCAATTATGGTGTCGCCCTCTTTTTGTTCGGCGTCAAAACCAAGCGAATAAGTAAGGCCTGAACAGCCTCCGCCTTTAACTCCAACACGAAGACCGTATGATTCCGGAATATTATTTTCACTTCGAATTTTTCTCACTTCGTTGGAAGCTTTTTCCGTAATCTTAATTTCTGTTTCGAACTGAACGTCAGCCATGTTCATCTTTCCTTTTTTTTATTTTCACAAATAATAAAAAATAATTTTGATATTCAACAGATTCCTGGACTATAAAGGGTCCCCTGGGACTGCGGTCACAAATTCAGGATAATTTATTTTCCAGGCCTGGTTGTTTACTCTAATAAAAATCTTTTCCTCTTCAAAATATTCTGCTAACTTTTTTGCAATTTCTTCAGCTTGCGGATAAGTTACTTTTATATCTTTACTTTCCAAAAATTTCCTTACACCATAATGAAAATCTCTATAGAAAAAATTCGAATTATGAAATACCGGGAATTTTGCTTTTAAAAAATTCAAAAATATTTGGTAATCATTTTTGATTAAATTAAAATATTGATCTTGTTTTCCGTCCATTATTTTTCTCAATTTATTGTTTCGAGTGAGTTTAATTTTCTTATTGGTGATTCCGTCCTCAATTTATTAACTGTTTTCACAACTTTATCAATTGTAAAATCAATTTCTTCTTCAGTGTTAAATCTTCCTATTCCAAATCGTAGTGAAGACTGAGATAATTCATCGGATAAACCTATAGCTTTTAAAACGTGACTCGGTTTTAATGTAGCAGAAGTACAAGCGGCACCGGTTGAAACAGCAATATCTCTCATATTCATAATTAGAGTTTCTGCTTTAACATCTTCAAAACTTAAATTAAGATTATTAGGCAGTCTATTTTCAAGTGAGCCATTTAAATGAACATTATCTAAATTATCAAATATACCTTTATATAATTTATCTCTTAATTTTTTCAGATGAATAATTTCACTCTCAAAATTATCTCTAATTATTTCAATCG
>CAZRMA010000417.1:0-3948 GCA_964600655.1 uncultured Ignavibacteriaceae bacterium | reverse complement strand
CCTGCTGCTCAATATGCGTTGGCTTCTGCTGCTCAAGCTATTGAAGATAGTAAATTAGATTCTTCCAGTATGAGTGAATATGAAAAGTCGCGTGTTGGAGTAATTTTTGGAAGCGGTATTGGAGGGATACAAACTTTTTACAACCAGGCAGTTATCAATCATACCGAGGGGCCAAAAAGAGTTTCCCCATTCTTTATTCCGATGCTTATCCCTGATATGGCTGCAGGTTACATTTCAATTAATCATGGATTCAGGGGGCCAAATTATTGTATAGTTTCTGCTTGTGCTACGGCAAATAATAATATGATTGATGCTTATATGCTAATTAAAAATGGAATCTCCGACGTTATAGTTTCAGGCGGAAGTGAAGCATCAATTAATGAAGTTGGAGTAGCTGGATTTAATGCATCTAGAGCATTATCAACAAGAAATGATTCACCGGAAACAGCAAGCCGTCCTTTTGATGCCACCAGAGATGGATTCGTGATGGGAGAAGGCGGTGGAACAGTAATCCTTGAGGAGCTTGAACATGCCAAACAACGAGGCGCAAAAATTTATGTTGAAGTAATAGGAATGGGATTATCAGCAGATGCTTACCATATTACTGCACCACATCCGGACGGAACAGGTGCAATTCTTTCTATGGAAATGGCTTTAAATATTGCCGGGCTTAAACCGAAAGATATTGATTACATCAATATGCATGGGACATCAACCGGCTTAGGTGATATTGCCGAAACAAAAGCTATTAAAAAAGTCTTTGGAGATTACGCATATAAAATGAATGTTTCCTCAACCAAAAGTATGACCGGGCATTTACTTGGCGCTGCCGGCGCTGTTGAGGCAATAGCTTCGATTCTTGCGATTCAAAATGATACTATTCCGCCAACAATTAATTTTCAAAATGCTGACCCCGAATGTGACTTGAATTATACTTTCAATAAACCTCAGAAAAGAACTGTGAACATTGCAATAAGCAACGCATTTGGTTTTGGAGGACATAATACTTCTGTAATCTTCAAGAAGTTTAAGGAATAAAAAAATATTTTTAATCTTTAATTTTTACTCCACAAAAGTATTTATCTTAATACAATTTCATAATAAAGAGTAAATAATCGCACTAACTTCAAAATAGATTAGTACATTTGTTCTATTGTGCCTGGTCTACCAAAAAAATAATTTTCTATCGTCAAGATTAAAATAAATGTATCCGCTCACAAGATAAGGGCTTTGAGTTATGGCATGTATTATTTTTAAAGACATCAGTTTTAATTGCGATTCTACAAAAAACGAAATTATTGAAAACATTTCATTAACAATTTCTTCTAATTGGAAAACTGGGATCACCGGTGGATCAAAATCACTTCGAACATCATTCCTTAAATTATTGAATAGGGAAATTGAACCAACTAAAGGCAGTATTACTTATTGTGAAAATATTTCTTATTTCCCAAGTTTTCCCATTGATGGAAATATTAAAACCATTGAGATTTTGAAAAACTTAGTGGCTCCATTTGATGATTGGAGAAAAGAAATGAAGGAAATCATTGCGGAGGGTGATGAGTCTAAGCGAAGAAGATATTTCGAACTAGTTTTTAAATTCGAAGAGGCAGAAGGCTATACAATTGAGGAAGACATTTTACAGGAAGCAATTGCGCTTGGTCTGCGTAAGGAAATATTGTATAAGAATTTCAAATATCTGTCAAAGAGTGAAAAATGCTTAGCACTTATAATTCCAATGTTTTTGAAAAAAGATACTTTCCCTGTGATTAATGACCCTACGGAATACCTGGATTTTAAAAGTAAAAATCTATTGATTAAATATCTTTCGTCAACGACAATAGGATTTATTTTATCTTCCGATGATCAAGGATTTTTGGATTCTTGCATAAATCATGTCTTGTATTTTGATAAAAATAAAGTTCAATTAAGCAGAGGTAATTTTTCTGTTCTAAGGCTTCAAAAAAGATTAGAGGAAAATTATACCAATGGAATTAACCAATATAGTAGTTCTAATATTTTCTTTAATAAGGAAATCATGTTTTCTGACAGAGAATTTGACGAATGATTGATTCATTAATCAAAATTCAGACTCCCCTAAATTTATTTTTAGTTATTTATTAATTACCAGAATTTTTATCTGGAATAGATATCACACTCCATCTATTAAAAATTGCATTTTTCAACGATTAAAATTAGTTTGAATTAATTACAATTTTATTTTTTGGAGAACGTAATTTGAATAAAAAAATAGAAACTCCCGACTTTATATTGCGAAATCATTTAATCTCCTTAATTTCTGCCGAACAGGCGCATATAAATCTTGAAGGAGCATTAAAAGGTTTAAAAAAAGAAAATCGAATTAAACAACCCTCAAAAAATGTTCATTCAATTTGGGAAGAGGTTGAACATATCAGAATTTCCCAGGAAGATATTTTGTACTACATAGTCAATCCTAATTGGGTATCCCCTGAATGGCCTGAAAAATATTGGCCCATAAAATCAACTTTCGTTTCTGACGATATTTGGCAAGTGTCGATAGATAAAATTTTTTCAACCCAGGAAGAATTAATACAAATAATAAAAGATGAATCGATTGATTTAACTGGAATTATACCTCATACCAAATCACACACTTATTTACGTGAAATACTTCTTGCGGCCGACCACAATGCATATCATCTTGGACAAATTGTAATCATCCGAAAGTTGCTTGGAGATTGGACATATTAGCCTGAAAATTTTTATTTGTCGATATATTGAACCCCAAATAATATTATTTCATCTTATAGTCATCAAAATAGTTTGAAGTAAATTAGATGAAAAAAAAGAATTCTATCAAAAGAAATGTTATTGAATGGGGTATCATTTTAGGTATAGCTGCATTTTTATATATCACCGGTTTGTATACTGAAGTAATTGGAGGTGCTCAGAAATTAGTTCTTAGCACAGGATTGATGAAACCTAATATTCTTACCGAGGAAGAGCAATCAAACGCTGACTACAATTTTATACTTAAATCCTTCGAAGGTAAAGAAATTTATTTTGGAAAATTACGCGGGAAAACAATTCTGCTAAATCTATGGGCATCGTGGTGTCCGCCTTGTAGAGCAGAAATGCCAACAATTCAAAATCTATATGATAAAGTTAAAAACGATACCAGCATAGTTTTCGTATTAATTTCATTGGATGATGATCAATCAAAAGCGGAAAATTTTGTTAAAGATAAAAATTTTAATATGCCTTTCTATTTTTTAGCAGATCGAATGCCTGAAGCTTTCTCAACTAATACTATTCCAACTACTTTTTTAATCGCATCTAACGGTAAAATTGTTTCTAAGGAAGTTGGTATGGCTAAATATGATTCTGAAAGTTTTCTAGATTTCTTACTTAAAACCTCTAATGAATAACCTTATATTTTTGAGGAATATATAAAAAAATATGTGTTTTTATTTTTGAAAGTTTCGTATGTTGAGAGGGATATCTCAAAAATATTTACAAATATCTGAGCCTATTACACCTTGATAAAATATTTAAATAAAAAAAGTACTCTGCTGGTTTTTCTGTTTTTCTTTTTTTATTCTTTTTCTCTTGCGCAAATAAAACCCCATCCACATTCAGGGACATTGGTTCTGTCGTTGGAAGGCATTGCCTCAAATTCTAAAACTGATTATGCTAATTCCGGTACCGGCTTTGGCGCAAGAGGACTTGTCGAATATTTTTTCCCAACAAACACAAAAAGTAATTTTGCGGTCCGACTAAACGGATCGGTTTTTAATATTTTAGGCAATGACACTAAAAAGGATTTAAAAGAATTTAAGACTGATATGTATTCTATTGGTGTCGGGGTATTATATGCTTATTCTGTAGAACAAAGATTCTTTCCATATATCTCTGGCGGCCCAGCTTTTCTATTGTTTTATCCTCGTGATAATTTGGGTAAAACTG
>CAZRMA010000416.1:0-3949 GCA_964600655.1 uncultured Ignavibacteriaceae bacterium | reverse complement strand
TATATTTGAACGAACGGTTGAGTAAAATCTTGCAATGATTTAATTATAATTCATTTAGAAAGACTTCTTCAATTCTCTTTTTTGTATCTTACAAAAAAAGTGAGTTGTTTTAAAAAAACATCTTAGCAAATCTTAAAATTCCTTGCTTCCAGGGAACTCTATGCGAAACACCACTTTTATTTTTAAACTCATCAAAATGTTCAACATACCATTTATAGCTTCTTATTAAAGCATCTTTATTTGAATATTTTGGTTTGTAACCTAAAACAATTTCTGCTTTTTCAATGGAAACAAATGAATCTTTTGATGCAGTTTCATAAACCCATTTGTACAATGGCGAAATTTTTAGTGCTTCTAATATTTTTAAAGTAAGTATTATTGGCTTTTCAGGTAAGCCCACTATTTTTTTACCAAAGCCAGCATAATCTAAAACTGCCTGGTAATCTTCTTTCATTGTCGTGAAGTTCTGTGCCCCGATATTAAAAGTATCATTTACATTTTTTTCATCAAGTGTTGCGCAAGAATAAATGGCATCACATAGATCTTCTACATCCAATAATTGGTAACGGTTTTGACCATTCCCAATCATTGGAAATCCTTTGCCGTCTTTAGCCCAATCAAATAGCAAATCAAACACACCTAATCGTTCGGGACCAATAAATGATTTGGGGCGAATGATTGAAATGCACATACCGTTTTTTCTATAAAAAAGGCATTCTTTTTCAGCAAGGATTTTTGCTTTGCCGTAATGACCAACTCCATCAAGTTTATCATCTTCGTATAATGGATGATGATCGGGAATTCCATAAACAGCGGTAGATGAAATGTGGATAAATCTTTTCACATTATGTTTCTTGGCAGCGTCAAGTAAATTTTTTGTTCCATCAACATCGGTGGATATAATATCTTCCGGTTTGTATAAAGGTAATGCAGCGGCGGTATGTATTATTATGTCAATCCCTTTAACGGCTTCGTCAACTGCATTTTTATTTCGAATATCATTTTGAATGATCCTGATTTTGTCTTTAATATCGGGATAATCGAAATCCACTATGTCATAAGAAACCACTTCGTGGCCGCGGGAATGTAAGTATCTAACTAAATTAATACCCAAAAATCCCGCACCGCCGGTGATTAGAAATTTCATTATGTTATCACATTAAAAAGTTAAAAAAACGTAAATAAAATTAGTAATTTTGAACTCGGCTTCAAAGCAGTGTGAACTGTAATAAAATAAATATAGTCATGAATATTAAGCCTTGAATAACAATTTACTTTGGATTATGTTAAAATAATTATGAATTCAACTTTAATAAAATTTGACGATGAAAACTATTTCTTAAGTATTTCAGTGTCGATTATCTTTCATGCACTTATCATCCTTATTGCTGTTTTTATTTTTAATATCGCTTTTAGCAAATCGCATCAAACCAATTCCTACGTTCAAGTATTTATGAATGAATTTGAAAGTATCGCTAGGACAAAAGTCGTTGCTGAAGACAAAGCATCAAACAGTTTTTCAAACATTAAAGAAAAAGTAAATGAGGAAGTTAAACCCATTAAACGGAAAATTATTGAACAGAAGGAAAATTTATCTAAAGATAATCCGATTACATTTTTAAATTTCTCTGAATCAAATGCCGATACCGCTAACCTTGATCAAATTTACAGGGAAGCAACATTAAATTTATCTGTACGTTATCCTAAAGGCTGGACTTATGTTGATCAAAATGTAAATGATCAACTTGATGGTGTTACTTTTTGGTCAATGAAAGGAAATTATGACCCTCCACCGTATATTCATATTGATGTTAAAGAAAAATATTTATTTAACAAAAACAGATTTAAAAATAAAAGATTAGAAAAAAATTATGTAATTTATTATAACGATCCTGTTGAATTAGCCGGACAGATTTCTCAAATACTTTATATTAGAACTGACGATGAAACAGACTTCAGCATAAAATTAATCATGAACGATTACGATTCATTTAAATCTTTTCAGCCGGAATTTTTTGGAATGATAAAAACCTTTAAGTTTGGGAAACAATATTTTTAACTACAAATAATAGTAAATCAAGGAGGATCTATGCTACACCATTCATTTATCAGAATTTTTTTAATTACTACTTTGCTAATTGTTTCATCATTTATGAACAGTTTTGCTCAGGAAAAGTTTGAAGGTAAAGTTGTAATGAACGTAAAAAGTGGTGATAAAGATACGGATGTAAATTTTTTAGTAAAGGGAAGTAAAACTATAATTCAGGTTACCAATGAAGAGAAGGCTAATATGATTATGGATTCAAAAGAAAAGAAAATGATTATACTTATGCCCGAACAAAAAATGTATATGGAAATGGATATGAATATGATGAAAGGCCTTGCTTCCAAAATGGGAAAAAGTGATCAGACTGAAAAATCAGATAAGATGGAAGGCGATTTTAAAATGACAGGTGAAACGAAAAATATAAATGGATATGAATGCGAAAAATGGGTTTATTCGGGTGAGGACGGAGACAAAACTGAGGCATGGATGACAAAAGAACTTGGAAATTTTATGGGTTTCAGTAATCCAATGATGAATGATGAAGCAACAAGCTGGCAGAAAAAAATTGAAGGTCAAGGTTATTTCCCAATGCTGGCGATTCACTATGATGATTCAGGTGAAGCAGAAAGTTCAATGGAAGTTAAATCTGTAGAGAAAAAATCTTTGGATGCTAGCATGTTCGAAGTTCCAGCTGGCTATAAAAAATTCAGTATGCCAATGATGAATCAAGGGCAAAAGTAAAAGTAATTATTTTTCATAATCCCGGTTTCTTTAAGGAACCGGGTTTTATTATTTGTTAATAACGAATTTTTTAGCAGTATTTTGGATTCATTTAATTACTTCTCCAACCTAAAGCATCATAAATAATCTATTTCTTCAGCATTATTACTTAAAGGAATAATTTCACTTCTATTTTTCTTGACTTTCAAACCTGTTAAACTTAAATTTCTGCTCTTTATTTGAAATGATTTTAGGTTTCGGAGGAAAATAGCGTGAAACAAGAAAAATTAACCAGATTTATCAGCACAGACGATGCAGATAGAAAATGGTATGTGGTTGATGCAAAAGATCAAGTATTAGGCAGATTGGCTTCAAAAGTCGCCAGTATAATAAGAGGCAAGAACAAGCCTACATTCTCACCTAATGCTGACACTGGTGATTTTGTGGTTATTGTAAATGCTGAAAAGGTTAGAATGACTGGGAAAAGAGAATTGTTGAAAACCTATGCCCACCATTCTGGTTACCCTGGCGGATTAAAGGTACAATCATTTGAAGAATTGATGGCAAAGAAACCCGAATTCGTTTTAGAAAATGCTGTAAAAGGTATGCTTCCTAAAAATAGATTAGGGAAAAAATTAATAAAAAAATTAAAAGTTTATTCCGGTGAATCGCACCCACATCAAGCTCAAAAGCCTGAAACAATAAGTTTATAACGGAGAGAAAATGGCAGATCAAATTTATGTAGGAAGAAGAAAGACTTCAGTAGCACGTGTAATCCTTAGAAATGGAAATGGGAAAGTAACTGTTAATGGGAAGGCATTTGAAAAAGTTTTTCCTATGCTTCTGAATAGAGAAGATATTCTTTCTCCATTAAAAGTAACTGAAACCGAAGGTACCTACGATATAATTGTTAATGTTAATGGCGGTGGAACTACCGGTCAAGCCGGCGCAGTTAAGCTTGGTATTGCTAGAGCTCTGGTTGCTATTAATCCGGACTTCAGAAAAGCATTAAAGCCTGATGGGTTATTAACAAGAGACCCTCGAATGGTTGAACGTAAAAAACCCGGAAGACCAAAAGCTCGTAAAAGATTTCAATTTTCTAAAAGATAATTTATTTAACAACATTATTCATACTTTCGGATTTACCCCCTGTGTCCCAATTTAAAAGGGATTAAAGGTAAA
>CAZRMA010000415.1:0-3957 GCA_964600655.1 uncultured Ignavibacteriaceae bacterium | reverse complement strand
AGTTTGATGTCGATGATAATGGAAAACTGATTAATAAAAAAGTATTTGTTGAAATGCCTGGGGGTGATCCTGATGGAATTGCATTTGATCAAACTGGCAATTTGTATGCGGCACATTTTGGAGGCGGGCATATATTTGTTATTTCCCCTGAAGGCAAACTAATTACTAAGATCGAAACACCAGGTAAAAAACCGAGCAATGTTGAATTTGGCGGAAAAGATTTAAATACTTTGTTTATAACAGAGGATGAAACAAATTCGGTTTACAAAACTGAAGTTGATGTACCCGGTGCAAAGTTATTTTACTCACCTGATGAATAAAGTTTTATTCGTAAACACAAATGAGTTAACTATCATATCGTTTTGCATTCAGGCAAATCTATAATTATTTTTGTTTGAACATTTTGAAAATTTTTTCCGAATAACATTCTGAATAAAGGAGAATTTAATGCATAAATTAGTTTTATTACGTCACGGTGAAAGCGTTTGGAATAAAGAAAATTTATTTACCGGCTGGACAGATGTTGATCTTTCCGAACAAGGTTTAAAAGAAGCAAAAAGAGCAGGACAGCAATTAAAAAAAGACGGATTTATTTTTGATATCGCATTTACGTCGGTTTTAAAAAGAGCCATTAGAACTTTATGGATAACTCTTGATGAATTAGACATGATGTGGATTCCTGTAAATAGAACCTGGCGTTTGAATGAAAGACATTACGGAGCTCTTCAAGGATTGAACAAAGCACAAACTGCTAAAAAATATGGTGATGAACAAGTTAAAATTTGGCGTAGAAGTTATGATACTCCTCCGCCAGTTTTAGAGAAAAATGATGAAAGATATCCCGGTAATGATAGGCGTTATAGTAATCTTAGCGAAAATGAATTACCGTTAACAGAATGTTTAAAAGATACAGTTGCACGATTTCTTCCACTTTGGGAAGAATCAATTGCACCGACCATTAAAAGCGGAAAGAGAGTGATAATTGCGGCACATGGAAACAGTTTACGAGCCTTGGTTAAGTATCTTGATAACATTCCCGAAGATGAAATTGTTAATTTAAATATTCCAACCGGAGTACCATTGGTTTATGAATTGGATGATAATTTGAAACCTATTAAACATTATTATTTAGGTGATCCGGAAGAAATTGCAAAAGCAGCAAATGCAGTAGCAAATCAAGGTAAAGCCAAATGATATTTATTTATTGACTATATAAAATTATTTAGAAGATTGGCAACCATTCTTCAGAACATAAAATTAGCCTTGACTTTCAAACCCAATTTGCCAATCTTTTTCAAGCTTTTTTATAAATTAAAGTTTATGGTGGAATCTTAATACATGCCGAAAAAAGTCTTATTAACTACAACATTTTTACTTTTCTTATTGATTAATATTAATGTAAACGCTCAAACAGTCATTGCAAAATATGCCGGCGAGTTTATGGCTTTAGGTGTTGGCGGCAGGCCTTCCGGAATGGGTGGGGCTTTCACTGCTCTTGCTAATGATGTAACTGCAGGATATTACAACCCGGCTGGTTTGGCATATTTAAATTATCCTCAAATATCTTTAATGCACTCCGAACAATTTGGAAGCTTAGTTAATTATGATTACGCGGCTGTTGCAATTCCATTTGGAAAAGATTTAACATTCAGTGTTAGCGGAATTAGATTGGCTGTCGAAGGAATTCCGGACACAAGAAATGCTATTACTGATGTAAATGGGGATGGAGTCGCAGATATCAATGATGTGAATAATCCCAACTTCAGGCCGCAAACAGATTTAATTACTTTTTTCAGTAATCAGGATTATGCTTTTTATTTTTCATTTGCTAAAAGAGAATCTGATAATTTTTCTTATGGCGGAAATATAAAAATTATTAGGCGTGATATTGGAGATGCCGGGGCTACCGGTATTGGACTTGATGTTGCAGCTTTATATTCACCGTTTCAAGACTTTTTCGTGGGTGCCAACTTACAAGATGTAACAACTACACTTGTTGCATGGAGTACTGGAAGAAACGAACTCATAACTCCGACCTTAAAATTAGGTGCTGCATATGGTATAGATTTTCTAGGCGGCAAGTTAAGCCCGGCTTTAGATTTTGATATTAGATTTGAAAACAGAAGATTCGCCTCTCAATTCAATATTGGCCCGGTTAGTTTCGATGCACATTCAGGTCTAGAATTTAATTATAAAAATATTTTTGCTATTCGCGGAGGCTACTCAGATGTAAAACAATTTACAATAGGTGCCGGTGTAAAGCTTCCTAAATTGAATATCGATTATTCTTTCGCACGCTTCAATGCATCTTCATTGGATAGGTTAGAGGACACTCATCGCATTTCACTGATTCTTACTTTAGAAGAACCAAAATTTTTAAGAGAAGGAATTTAGTTCTAATAAAGGATACGAAAAATGTTTCCTGAGCTCCAGCCATTTGGTAAAATATTAATTGTTGTTGGAATATTTATAATTATAATCGGAGTAATACTTTTATTTGGAGATAAGATCCCTTTTCTTGGTAAGCTCCCTGGCGATATAATAGTCAAAAAGAAAAATTTTACTTTTTACTTCCCTATTGTTACATCAATTCTTTTAAGCCTCGTAATAAGCTTTATCATTTATTTATTTAAGAAATAACATAAATAAAAAACCTCCGCGATTTTCTTGTTCCGCGAAGGTTATAGATATGGATGCTATTTTATTTAATAAAATATTGGTATTAGGATTTAGAAATCAAATCTTCAATATGTTTTGCAAATGTTTCTTTATCAACAAGTCCGACATACTTAGCCACAATTCCTCCATTCTGATCAATAACTATCGTAGTTGGTATTGCTTCTATTCCGCCGTAATCTTTCGTAATATTTTCGTCGCCATAAACAACTGGGTAATTGATATTGAATTTTTTGGTAAAAGGAATAACATCATTTTTTGTACTTGTATCTAAAGAAATTCCAATTACCCTTAAATCATTTTTGTATTTATCTTGAAGTGAAATTAAATCTGGAATTCCTCTTCTGCAAGGACCGCACCAGGTTGCCCAAAAATCAAGTATAACTATTTTCCCTTTATAATCTTTTAAGCTTACTGTTTTTCCATCCGTACTTTGTAATGAAAATTCCGGAGCTGATTTTTCATCTTTGGTTACTGTTGATTGCACTTTTGTAGAATTATCACTTGAGTCATTATTGTCAGCTTTTGAGTTTTTAGAACAACCAAACAAAAAAGTCATCAATACAAAAAATATTAGAATTGACAATTCATATTTTAGTTTATGCACAATTTATCCTTTCTTAAAATTATTTCTTCTTTTCAATTTGAAGATTAGGGCTTATAGCTGTATCCACCTTACTCTTTTCAGACTGTTTATAATAAGGCGGATAAGGTCCGGCAGCAGATACATCTCTTGTATTATTTACAATAAAAAAGATCAGCAAGATGACAAAAATTATAATCGTCCAAATTGTGTTTTTATATTTCGGATCAATCAATGGTTTCTTTTCGATTTTTGTTTTACCTATCTGTCTTTCTCTTGGTTTGTTATTTTTTTGAGCCATAGCTGGTTAAGTATTCCTTAAATTATTTTTACCTAATTGTTAAACTTAATAAATAATGACATATAATTCTAAAGTAATGGTAATTAAAAGAGCTCAAGCTGATTATTGTATGAATTAATGAAGTTCTTTGCTTCAATCGGAATTCTCTCTTTGTTCAAGCCGTACTTTTCACAGCTTAAATGAAATAAATTTCGAACAGCTTCGGCTTGTTCCCCCTTCGCCGAAAATCTTTCACCAAATTCAGATGAATTTAATTTCCCGTCTCTCATTTCTTTAATTTTATTTATTATTTTTTTTGCTCTACCAGGGAATTCTCTTTCAACCCAATCTACAAAAAGATCTTTAACTTGATATGGGAGCCTCAGCATTATATATCCAGCATAGAATGCTCCTCTTT
>CAZRMA010000414.1:0-3971 GCA_964600655.1 uncultured Ignavibacteriaceae bacterium | reverse complement strand
GATATATTATATATTCATGGAAGAACAGGCAAATACCTGGAGCTTACTGATGGCGAAGCCAGAATGAATATTCATGAAATGGCCAGGGAAGGTTTAAAAAAAGAACTTCCGGCAATGATCAGAAAAGTTATATCAAGTAAAAAATCGTTAACCCTTGAAGGAATTAAAGTAAAGCCTAACGGCAGCACACTTTTAATAAATCTAACGATTAAACCTATTAATGAACCGGCAGAGATGAAGGGTTCATTATTACTAATTTTTGAAGATTTAAAACCACAAAAAAAAGTACCGGAATCTAAAAAAATCCATTACGATAAAAGATCAGAAAAAATAATAAAAGAACTTGAGCACGATTTAATAAACACTAAAGAAGACTTACGGTCTACAATTGAAGAATTGGAAACTTCAAATGAAGAGCTCAAATCTACAAACGAAGAGATGCAGTCAACCAACGAAGAAATGCAAAGTTCAAATGAAGAAATGGAAACTTCCAAGGAAGAATTGCAGTCGCTGAATGAGGAATTAATTACGGTAAATACAGAGCTGCAAAATAAGAATGATGAATTATCGGTTATAAATAACGACATGAAAAATCTGCTGGACAGCATTGATATACCAACTATTTTTCTTGATAATGATTTATTAATCAAACGGTTTACACATCACATAACCAAGATTGTGAACTTAATTTCTTCGGACATTGGCAGGCCAATAAAACATATAGCTAATAATCTTAAATATGATAAATTTATTGAAGATGCGAAGGAAGTATTAAGATCACTTTCATTTAAGGAAGTAGAACTGCAAACAATTGACGGCACCTGGTATCAAATGCGAATAATGCCTTACAGGACTACAAGCAATATTATTGATGGACTTGTCATAACATTTACTAATATTCACAAATTACAAACCGCTAACCAGGAAATCCAAAAGTTGAATCAAGAAATTCAGTTTGCGCGTGAATATTCAGAAAATATTGTTAATACGGTTAGAGATTCACTGCTAATACTTGATAAGGATTTAAAAGTACTTTCAGCCAACCGGTCTTTTTATGCTATGTTTGGCACGGTCAGCGATAAAACTGTTGGTAAGTTTGTATATGATCTTCAGGATAAGAATTGGGATATACCTGAACTTCGGAAGCTTCTTGAGGAAATAGTTCCAGAAAAGAGTTTTTTTGAGGATTATGTAGTCGAATACAATTTTAAAAAAGCAGGCAAGAAAAAGTTAATTTTGAATGCCAGGCAAATATTACAAGCTGATAATGCATCTCAACTCATTCTACTTTCAATCCAGAAGCAAAGTTAAAATAAAGAGGTGAAGAAAAATGGAAAGAACAAATAAAACATCTAACAAAGTAACTACTAAAAAAGTTAAGAAAAAAACTGAGCCAAAAAGTAAAAAACCTGCTGATAAAAAAATTGAAGAAGTACAAAAACTGGTACATTTATTACAAGTTCATCAAGTTGAACTGGAACATCAGAACCATGAACTTAGAATTGCCCAGGAAGATCTGGAAGTATCAAGGAATAAATATGTAAACCTTTTTGATTTTTCACCAATCCCCTATTTTACTTTAGACCTTAAAGGCATAATTAAAGAAGCAAATTTGAATGCCAGTAAAATGTTTGCAATTGAGAGAAAAAAATTAATTGGCAGGTATTTTAATTCTTTTATTTCATTGGATGAAAGGGACATTTTTAGTGATTTTATTAAATCGGTTTTTACTTCCTCTATTAAATGCACCTGCGAATTAAAAGTAACAAACAAAGATAAACACGTATTTCATGTTCTGCTGCAAGGCTTAAAACTGGATGATGCCAACGAGGAAACGGACCAGAATTGCCAGGTGGCTATAATCGATTTAACCGAGTATAAGAAAGTAGAAAATTCTTTAAAAGAATCCAACGAAGAGCTAAAATTTCTCAATTCATCCAAAGATAAATTCTTCTCAATTATCGCCCATGATTTAAGACGTCCTTTTGAATCATTGCTAACTTATTCAAAATTGCTTGCTACTGAAATTGATACTTTATCTCAGGAAGAGATAATACAATTTAGCGAAGGTTTAAATGATAATTTAAATAATTTATTTGCACTCCTGGAAAATTTGCTCCATTGGTCAATGATGCAAAGAGATTTGCTTGAGTACGATCCGATAAATCTTAACCTTCATGAGCTTATAAATAAAATTATTGCAACACTTAAACAAAGTTCTGTTGAGAAAGATATTTCATTATCTAATAATGTTGACATCAAAACGGCTGTTTTTGTAGACGCTGATATGCTTCGCTCAATTCTTCAAAACCTTATTACAAATGCAATCAAATTCACACCCAACAACGGACTGATAATTATTTCATCTGTTGATAAAAATGATTTCATCGAAATTTCTATAAAAGACACCGGGATAGGAATCGAAGCACAAAGATTGTCAAAGCTATTTAATTTTAACAACTTGTCTTCAACTACCGGAACCGCAGGGGAAAAAGGAACCGGGCTTGGATTACCCCTTTGCAAAGAATTTATTGAAAGAAACGGTGGAATTATTTGGGTTGAAAGTGAAATCGGAAAGGGATCAAAGTTTACATTTACTTTACGCAAATCAAATATATAAAGATATCATCAACTGACGCTGGACAAAATTTATTTTTAAATTAACCAGATGCCCATAAAAAAAATTAAAATACTAGTTATCGAAGATAATAGGCTTTTGCGTGATGGCATTGCAGCAATGGTAAAAAAGCAGCCTGATATGCATGTTGTTGCTACCATAGCAAATGGAGAAAAAATTTTAACTGCTGTAAAAAAACTTAAACCAAATATTGTACTCCTCGATTTCAGTTTAAAAAATCATAGCAGTTTAAATGTTGTAAAATTGATTAAGAAGAATTTTCAAAATATTAAAATAATAATAATGGATCTTTTACCGCTCCAGCCTGATGTTCTTGAATTTGTTCAGGCAGGCGTATCAGGATTCATACTAAAAGACGCAGGCATAAAAGAATTTTTTAAAACTATTAGACTAGTCTTTCAAGGCACTCAAGTTTTACCGCCGAATTTAACCGGCTCGCTTTTTACTCAGATATTTGAACACTCCGTCACAGAATCAAAATCCGCCGTTTTTATCGGATCTATTCATTTGACAAAACGTGAGCTGCAAGTGATTGAATTAATTTCAGATGGATTTACAAATAAAGAAATAGCAGAAGAACTCCGTTTATCAACCTACACAGTTAAAAGCCACGTGCACAATATTCTTGAAAAATTAACTCTTCACACGCGTCTGCAAATTGCGAAGTACGTCCATCTTTCTGAAGTTAGCAAAATCGAAAATGACAATGATTCATTAAGTAATGAGTAATAAACTTACTTTAGTCCACTTAAGAGATGTAGTTCCTTTTTCATCCTTTTGATTGATTGATAATTAAATTATTCTTTCATAATATATGGCAAGAAGATTATAATAAGAAATCAGGTTAAAAAAATGTTTTTTAGAAAAGGCAAAACAGTTCAGCAATTTTCTAATTCTATTCCTTCAATACTGGAAAATTGGTATATCAAAAAGGCTAGGCTTAAAAGACGGTATCCAATTTTAACAGATCGTGATTTACTTTTTGATGAAGTGAAGAATGGTTCAATATGGGATAAGCTTAAAAGTAAGCTTGGAACAAGTAAAGAAGAATTGCAGAAGATAATTTCATCGCGTTGATTTTTCTTCACACTTGAGTGGACTAAAATTATGTACAGCTTACTTTAAGCTGCAAACTATTTTATGTGTTAAACTGATTCTATTTTCTTTTAATCGAAAAGTTATTTCCCCTGCTCCCTTCTTATACCTGTATCTTCTCATCCTAACGATGTAATCCCCTTTTCATCCTTTTGCTCTATTGTATGACAGCTTATTCCTTTATAATATCTTACACGAGAACTGCATATTAACTATAAGATTAAATAAATGACATTCT
>CAZRMA010000413.1:0-3983 GCA_964600655.1 uncultured Ignavibacteriaceae bacterium | reverse complement strand
ACAGATAAAAATAAAATTGCATCTGCTGCTGATGTTACTTGATTTATTGCCCCAGGGAAAATAATTACCGGAAGCTTTGTTATACTTTTAACTTTTCTAACAAACGCTTCAAAATTCCCATCAAGCATTAAGCTGCTTCCAACTAAAAATCCATCTACACCCGAGGTTTCACAAACGTTAATAAATTTTTTGATGTTATCTCCAGTTAATTTATCCGGGTCCAAAAGGATTAAATATGCAGCACCTTTTTGCTGAATTGTTTTTAATATGTTGTTGTAAATATTCATTCAATAATAATTATTAATTACCGTGGCCATCTCGACCGTAGAGAGAAATCTTTATTAGTAGCGAAGATTTCTCTCTCGAAGACCTGCCTGCCGGTAGGCAAGCTCGTTCGAAATGACTACCCAGTATTATTAAGTCTCACTTCCCATCATCTTTTTAATATTTCTAATGGCCTGTTTTATACGCTGCTCATTTTCTACCATTGAAATGCGTAAGTAACCTTCACCGTATTCACCAAAAGCGACTCCAGGCGAAGTTACAACTTCTGCTTCATCAATTAATTTTTTCGAAAATTCCATTGAGCCCATGTTTTTAAATTTGTCCGGAATTGGCGCCCAAACAAACATGCTTGCTTTCGGTTTTTCAACCTGCCAGCCAATTGCATTTAATCCATCAACAAGCACATCTCTTCTTTTTCTATAAACTTCAGAAATCTTTTTTGTAACCGAATAAGGTGAATCAAGTGCCGCTATTGCTGCAACCTGTATTGGAGTAAAAATTCCATAATCATAAAAACTTTTAAATTTAATCAGCGCAGAACAAATTTCTTTATTCCCGACACAAAATCCAACCCGCCAGCCTGCCATATTATAACTTTTAGACATTGTAAAAAACTCTACTGCAATATCTTTTGCACCCGGAACCTGCAGAATTGATGGAACTTGTGTGCCATCAAATACAATATCGCTGTATGCCATATCGTGCACAACGATCATTTCCATTTTTTTTGCGTATGCAATAATTTCTTTTAGATAATCCAGTTCAACTACAGTGGTTGTGGGATTTGCCGGGAAATTTAAAATCAACATTTTGGGCCGCGGCCACATATCACGTGTAATTAATGATATATCCGGTATAAAATTATTTTCTTTATGCAACGGAATTGAGATAACATTTGCACCGGCAGAAGTTACACCATAAATATGAATTGGATAAGTTGGATTGGGGACGAGCACAACATCGCCTTCATCAAGCAGCGCAAGGCATAAATGTGAAAGCCCCTCCTTGCTTCCTATACAAGTAACTGCCTCAGTTTCAGGGTCAATGTCAACATCAAAATCTCTTTTGTACTTCCGTGAAATTGCTTTTAAAACTCCAGGTATTCCTTTCGATCTTGAATAGCGGTGAGTTTTTGGGTCATCAATTGTCTGTTTTAATTTATCAATTATGAATTTCGGCGTTGCTTGATCTGGATTTCCCATTCCCAAATCGATTAAATCAATCCCCTGCTGCCTTTTCCTAAGTTTAATGGCATTCAACTCGGAAAACAAATAAGGCGGCAATCGATCAAGTCTTTTCGCAAAATTCATTTAATTAAATAAAGATGGATGTTAAAAATTAAAAGTTGCTTTAATTTAAGTAACTGCAAAATAAATAAAAAATGAAACTACTGAGAAAAACTTATTTAAACATTTAAAATGAACTACGATACAATTCACATTGAATAAAGTTGCTAATACCAGTATGATTTGCTTAATACCTAACTTTCCCATCCTTGTGTTTTTTGACCAAAACAGTTATGTTTCAAATCTAATTATCTCTAAATTTTACCAATTTTAAGCCTTTTTAGGCATTCAAGTTATTTTTTACTCTGCATTATAAAAGTAACTTTGCAGGTTAAAATTTTAAATTGAATATGAACAATCCTTAAACGAGGTTATCCGAAATGAGTAATGGAAAAACACAAGAATTAAATATCATAGAAACTGAAAATAGGGAATGGCTTTATTCGCTTGATTACGTATTAGAACACGGTGGTCCTGAAAGAGTAAAAGAATTATTACAGCAGCTTCAAATTAGGGCACACAAATACGGAGTAGAAATTCCTTTTACAGCAAACACTCCTTACATAAATACAATCACAAGAGAGAAGCAGCCCCCATTTCCAGGCGACAGAGAAATTGAAAGGCGTATCAAAAGTTTAATCCGCTGGAATGCAATGGCAATGGTTGTGAGAGCAAATAAAATTGAAAGCGGAATCGGCGGACATATTTCAACTTATGCTTCTGCTGCAACTTTGTATGAAATTGGCTTTAACCATTTCTTTAAAGGCAAAGGCGAAGATTACGAAGGTGATCAGGTTTATTTTCAAGGGCACGCTTCCCCTGGAATTTATGCGCGTGCATTTCTTGAGGGAAGATTATCAATTGAACAATTACAAGATTTCCGTAGAGAGCTAAGTCCGTCTGGTGGACTTTCGTCTTATCCTCATCCCTGGCTTATGCCGAACTTCTGGGAATTCCCAACTGTGTCAATGGGTCTTGGACCAATCATGGCAATTTATCAAGCGCGCTTCAATCATTATTTGGTAGATAGAGGATTAAAAAAATCGAGCGGAAAAGTGTGGGCATTTTTAGGTGATGGGGAAACTGATGAACCTGAAACACTCGGGGCAATAACTCTTGCTTCAAGAGAAAAATTAGACAACTTAATTTTTGTCATCAATTGCAATTTGCAAAGACTTGACGGACCAGTCAGAGGAAATGGAAAAATTATTCAAGAGCTTGAAGCAATTTTCCGGGGTGCCGGCTGGAACGTAATTAAAGTTATTTGGGGCAGCGATTGGGATCCATTATTAGAAAAAGACAAAGATGGAAAATTAATTAAACGTTTAGGCGAAGTAGTTGATGGGCAGTATCAAAAGTACTCTGTCGAGAGCGGTGAATATATCCGTGAACACATGTTTGGTGTAGATGAAGAATTACTTGACATGGTAAAAAGCTTAAGTGACGAACAGCTTAGAAAAATGAAACGCGGCGGTCACGATCCGGAAAAAGTTTTCGCAGCTTTTAAATCAGCAGTGGCACACAAGGGACAGCCTACAGTTATACTTGCAAAGACAATTAAAGGCTATGGCCTTGGTGAAAGCGGCGAAGGAAAAAATATTACTCATCAGCAGAAAAAATTAAATGAAGATGAACTGAAAGAATTCCGTACAAGATTTGGAATCCCAATTTCAGATGAAGAAGTAGCTAAAGCACCCTTTTACAGGCCGGATGAAAACAGTCCTGAAATGCGTTATCTGCTTGAAAAAAGAAAAGAGCTCGGTGGATTTTTACCTTCGAGAAAAACAGATGTTCGTCCAATTAAAACTCCGCCTGAAGATATTTTTGAAGAATTCTATAAAGGAACTGAGGGAAGAGATGTTTCTTCCACTATGGTCTTTGTTAGAATACTTGCCAAACTTCTTAAAGACAAAGAGCTTGGAAAACATGTAGTTCCAATTGTTCCTGACGAAGCACGAACTTTTGGAATGGAAGCTTTATTTAGGCAGGTTGGAATTTATTCACACGCCGGGCAGCTTTATGAACCGGTTGACAGCGCCAGCCTTCTTTATTACAAAGAAGCAAAGGACGGACAAATACTTGAAGAAGGAATTACCGAAGCTGGCTCCATGTCTTCTTTCATTGCTGCCGGAACAGCTTATGCCACTCACGGATTAAATATGATTCCTTTCTTTATTTATTATTCAATGTTCGGCTTACAAAGAATTGGAGATTTACTCTGGGCAGCAGGCGATATGCAGGTGAAAGGATTCTTAGTTGGCGGTACTGCCGGAAGAACAACTCTCGCTGGTGAAGGTTTACAGCACCAAGATGGAAATAGCCACTTATTGGCTTATACAATTCCTAATCTTGTTACTTACGATCCCGCATACGCATATGAAATTGCAGTAATAATTCGTGATGGAATTAGAA
>CAZRMA010000412.1:0-3989 GCA_964600655.1 uncultured Ignavibacteriaceae bacterium | reverse complement strand
CATATTCATGAACCTGCGTAGTGTATCCAACTGTAAACATGTTTGACATGTCATCATTTGTAATAGTAATTTGAGCATAGATTGATATTGAAAACAATAATAGAACTGTTAGTAAAAACTTCATGATTTCTCCTGTGAAAAATTTCCTTTGTTGATGTATTTTATCCGGCTTTTAAATAATTGAAGATGATGAATGAATACATTAATAAATTAAATGAACAAGTGGCTGGTAACAATCGGATGAAAATATGATTTTTTAAGAATTTAACTTACGAATTGCTTCAATCTTCGAGTTAACTTGCAGTTTTTCGTAAATGTTCATTATATGTGTTCTTACAGTGCTAATGCTGATAAATAATTTTGAAGCAATTTTTTTATAGGTATATCCTTCTGCAAGGTGTCCTAAAACTTCTTCCTCCCGCGGAGTTAAACCCCATTCGTTTTGTGGAGGATGAATCTTGTCTCGAAATAATTCCAATGTACGGTTCGCGATGGAAGGTGTCATTGGAGCCCCTCCTTCGTAAAGTGTAATTAGCGCCCTTATAATTTCTTCCGGCGGGGTCTTCTTTAACATATAACCGGAAGCCCCGGCACAAATGGAATCAAATATTTTGTCATCATCCTCAAATACAGTAAACATCATAATTCGTGTTTCCGGAAAATATTGATGTATTATATGCACACAATCAATCCCGGATTCATTATTTCTTAAGCCAATATCAACGAGGGCAACATCCGGCTGAGTAAGTTTATATTCCGGAACAATCTGATGGCAGCTATCAAGCGAAGAGACAACCTTCATCTGGCCGGATTCATTAAATATCTCCTGTAATGATTTACGGAGTGTACTATTATCTTCAATAATTGCTACGTTAATGATAGAAAAATTAGGGTCCATACATGAATCGTGTTTATTTTTGTTATAAAGGCTTCAAATATTTTTAGGTGCCGAGGCATCATTACTTTGTTGTCAATATACTTATTCACCAGAAATTGATAAGGGGGAAGTTCTCAACTTTTTACTTCATTTGCTATCGGATGAATATATGATTTTATAAAGGCATGGTAACATGAATAGTTGTACCATCGTTTTCTTGAGAAGTTATTTCTAATTTTCCTTCCACATCCTCTGCTCTAATTTTCATATTGTTCAATCCGTTGCCTATTTCTGATGGATTAGTAAAGCCCTTGCCGTTATCTTTAACAAGCATGTGCAAACAGCCATCGGTACGGTAAAGCTTAACAAAAATATTTGTTCCTTCCGAATACTTTAATGCATTGTTAATGCTTTCCTTAAATATTAAAAATAGATTTTTTCGTTTTTCTAAACCAAGATGCAGTTGTTTGATGTCTTCATTAAATTTAAAATCAAATTGCATATTCTGTGCAAGTATCAGTGGTGCTGCGTAATAATGCATACGTTTGAGGATTTTGTCCATGCTATCCTGTACAGGATTAATTGCCCAAATGATGTCACTCATCTCATCCATCATAGTATTAGCTATCTTACTTATTTTACTAAATGTTTCTGCAGCTTCACCGTTTTTAAATCGTGTCTTTTTTTGAGCGGCACTGCTGTATAATAAAATGGAACTTAGAGTAGATCCTATGTCATCATGAAGATCCTGTGCAATTTTATTCCTTGTGTTTTCCATCTTCTCTTTCAATAATTGATTCTCTTCCAATTGTACAATTAGTTTTTTCTGATTTTCCATTTTTTCTCTTTCCATCGTCCATGTTTTGAAGCTTAGCGAAGCAGTAAAAATAATAGTCTCAACAACGATACCGATCTGTCCGCTAACCGCAGTGTTTAGGCTGAGATGTATTAAACCGAAATCGTATACCAGCAGAGAGATCAGTATTCCTATTACTCCACCCAAACCGGCAGCAATACTGCCTGCGAGGATTAAGTTAACGAGTATTTTTTTGTATTTAATTAATGGAATGATTAAAGTTAGACCGCAAACAAAGATTCCGAAAATCAGAATCATTAATATATAATTTAATATCCCTGGGCGCGGTAGTATAAATCGTAGTGTAGTATCAATAAGCACATAGATCCCAATGAAATATTCCAGGTGAATCAATTTATTATTAGTCTTTTCATCCAAGTCTTTAACGTTTAGAAAGTACCGTATAAATTTTAGGTAAAATAAATACGGCAGGGCAAGTAGTACCGATTTAGCGTCTCTCCATATCTGCGGGTAATATTGGGAAGGCCAATTTAAGCCTATGATGTCATCATATCTAAGAATGTAATATAACGTTACTAAAGCGAGGTAAAACAAATAGAAAAGATATTCTTTTCTTTTTATCCCAATAATCCGTGAAAAACCGACATAAAGCATTTGAGAAAACATAAATCCTAAGAATAAAATTTGCAGCAAACGAAAAGTTCCGTTCTGATAATAATCCTGATAATATTTTTGATAAAGAGCCTTCTTGCTGAGAAGATTAACATTCTCAAGAATTAAATTATAATCAGGCTTTGATGATAAACGAAGTACATATTGAACAGTTGTACGGGGAGGAATTCTTATTTTAACAGTTTGTGATTCTGGATATGGTGTATTAATATTCTTTTTAACAGATGTCCCACCAGTCAGCACACCAATTTTTCCTCTTATAGTTTCATATACTTGTATGGTGCCAAAGTAGCCCGGTTCCAAAAAGCCTGTAGTGGGAAGTGAGTCAACATTTTTGAGTGAAAATTTTATCCAATAGCTTGCTTGCTGAAGATATTTATGTATTGCTTTTGGAAGCCCTATTGTTTGAGTTAAAAAAAATTTATTCTGCACATCTTGGAATGTTAATTTTTGGCTTTTGTCAACATAATAACTTAAAGGAGAGGTACAAATAATATGAGGAAGACCTTTAATATTTACCCGGGGAGCCGGAATGTTTTCAGATGCATTTATCCCCGTAATACTGCCAAAGAATAAACACAAAATGACCTCAGCTTTAAAGAACATATAAAAACCTAAAAAAGATTAACCGATTTAATTTATAAGAGGAAAATTTTATGATGAAAAATCAAAAAATATAATGAAATCATCATAGGGTTTTCCGAGCAGCTTTAATAGTGAGCTAATTAAGCAATTAAGTTGCAGTATAAACTAATTTTAAATAAATATAAAAATTTCAGAAGAATAATAAAAGGTTAAGTAAATAAATAGGTTATCTTAAACGAAGGAGTATCATCTTCTTGACCGGAGCAAAGTTTCCTGATTCTATTCTATATAAATAAATCCCGCTTGAAAAATTCATGGCGTTAAATTCAACTTCGTAGTTGCCAGGGAACTGTTGTTTATTTATTAAGGTTTCAACTTGGTTGCCAAGGATGTCATAAACCTTTAATTGTACAGACGAAGCAACTTGTCCCGACTTGTCGGAATGCTCTGTCTCTACAAGTGGAATGGAATATTTTATTTTAGTTGTTGAATTAAATAGATTGGGATATTTTTGTGCTAACGAAAAAGATAATGGAGTTGAATAATTTTCTTTTTCGACATCAGTAGTCGTATTAATGCTTCTAAAAATAGTTGCTTGTGTAGAGCCCGCAAAGACATAATCATTCGGAGTAACTAAAAATGAATTAATAAAAAGTAATGTTAATCCTTCATTTTTTCCTTTCCAGCTATTTCCGTTTTCTATGGAGCGAAAAATTCCATCATAAGTACTGGCAAAAATGATCCCGCTTGATGTTATTAATAAGGAATAGATGTCGTATTTTTTTAATCCGGAAGGCGCCCAGCTATCGCCAAAATTTGATGAACGAACAATACCCGAATCAGTGCCTGCAATTATGTATCCGCTTTTACTGCTGGAAATTTGATAAAACTTTAAATCTTTTGTTTTTTGAGTCCAATGATTTCCATTATCAATTGAGCGATAGATGCCATTATAGTTTCCTGCATAGATATAACCGTTTGCACCAATTGTTAAAGAGTAAATATTGTAAGACATTAATATTTTTTCCAGCTTTCTCC
>CAZRMA010000411.1:0-3991 GCA_964600655.1 uncultured Ignavibacteriaceae bacterium | reverse complement strand
ATCTGAAGACTTTGCAGTAATTTCAAAAAATTCGGAATCCATTTTATGCTTTGTAACATCTTCACCTACACCGGGCCTGAAAGTTCCCAACCCGCTGTGAAGAATGACAGGAATAATATGTACACCCTTCTTTTCAATTTTGGCGAGCAGTTTATCTGTAAAGTGAAGGCCGGCTGTAGGTGCTGCAACTGCTCCGTCAATTTTTGCATAAACAGTTTGATAGTCTTCCTTGTCCCTTGCTTCTGCATCTCTTTTTATGTAGGGAGGAAGGGGAGTCTGCCCAATTTTTTCGACAGCTTTAAAAACATTACCTGGCTGATTAAACCTTACAGTTCTGCCGCGTGAAGTTGTATTATCAATTACTTCACACCACAGTTTATCATTAAAATAAATTTTATTTCCTATTCTAACTTTACGCGCAGGATCAACAATAACATCCCAGATACATTCATCGGCATTTAATTCTCTAAGTAAAAAGACTTCAATTTTAGCATTAGTTTTTTCCTTCTTACCATACAATCTTGCTTGAAAAACTCTCGTTTCGTTTACAACAAGTGAATCGCCTTTTTCCATATAATCTATTACATCGGAGAAAGTTTTGTTTTCGATTTCTTGAGTTTCTCTATTTAGAACCATTAGTTTTGCTTTATCCCTCGGTGATACCGGGTGCTTTGCAATTACAGTTTTGGGATAATTGTATTTGAAGTCTGATAATTTCATTCTTCTTTACCTCTTTTAATTGAACTTAATATTAGCACGGGGAGTTAAAAATTAACTCCCCGGCAATCGTTATTTATTACTTCTTTTTTGAAGAAGATTTTTTCTTATTTACACTTTTAGATTTCTTTTGTTTCCCATGAACCGTTTCTTTAACAACTGCTCTTGCAGCAGCAAGCCTGGCTATGGAAACTCTAAAAGGTGAACAGCTTACATAATTTAATCCCGTTCTATGACAGAATTCAACGGAAGAAGGTTCGCCGCCGTGTTCGCCGCAAATTCCAACTTTTAAATCAGGGCGTGTTGATCTTCCTCTTTCAGTACCAAGTTTCACTAATTGGCCAACTCCGTTTTGATCAAGAACTTCAAAAGGATCATTTGGCAAAATTTCATCCTGAACGTAAAGAGGAAGGAATTTGCCTGCGTCGTCTCTCGACAAACCAAATGTAGTTTGTGTAAGATCGTTCGTTCCAAAACTGAAGAACTCAGCATTTTTAGCAATCTCATTTGCCGTAACACAAGCACGTGGTAATTCAATCATAGTTCCAACTAAGTAAGAAACTTTTTTATTTTTTTCTTTAAAAACTTCCGCGGCTACCCGTCTAACAATATTCTCTTGCATTTTGAATTCGTTCAAATCACTAACCAGCGGAATCATAATTTCAGGTTTCACTTTTATTCCATCTTTGGCAGCATCACAGGCAGCTTCAATAATTGCTCGCGCCTGCATTTCTGTAATTTCAGGATACAAAGTTCCTAAACGACATCCTCTGAATCCAAGCATGGGGTTGAATTCATGCAAACTATTTATTTTTTCAATTACTTTTGCTTCTGAAACTTTTAAAACTTCAGCCATTTCTTTTATATCTTTTTCAGAGCTTGGCAAAAATTCATGAAGCGGTGGATCCAAGGTTCTTATTGTTACTGGCAGTCCGTGCATTGCTTTGAATATTCCATAAAAGTCCTCGCGTTGGAGGGGTAATAATTCATTCAAAGCTGATTTCCTATCTTCTACGGTATCCGCCAATATCATTTTACGTACGGACATAATTCTATCGCCGCCAAAGAACATATGTTCTGTACGGCAAAGCCCGATTCCTTCGGCTCCAAATGCAATTGCATTTGCTGCTTGATCAGGTTGGTCCGCATTAGTTCTAACTTTTAATCGTCTGAAGCTGTCAGCCCACTTCATCAAGCTTTCGTAAGTTTGATAAATGGGGGATTCCTTTGCATCCATAGTTTTTGAGATTAATACTTGAATAACTTCTGAAGGTTTAGTTTCCAATTTTCCTGCAATCACTTCACCTGTTGTTCCATCAATTGAAATATATTCACCTTCTTTTACAACTATATCTTTGCCTTCTACTCTAATTTCACGATTCTTATAATTGATTTTCAACGCACCGCAGCCGGCAACACAAACTTTACCCATTTGTCTTGCAACCAAAGCTGCGTGGGAAGTCATTCCGCCTCTTGCAGTAAGGATTCCTTCCGATGCATTCATTCCTTTTATATCTTCCGGAGAAGTTTCAATTCTAACAAGTATAACAGGATCTCCGCTTTTAGCCATTTCTTCTGCATCCTGTGCACTTAAAGCAACTTTACCGGATGCTGCACCAGGGCCAGCATTTAATCCTTTTGCTAATAATTTACCTTCATCAATTGCTTTTTTCTTTTGAGTGAGATCAAAGATTGGTCTTAACAATTGGTTTAATTGATTTGGTTCAATACGGAGAATAGCATCTTCTTTTGAAATCAATTTTTCTTTCACCATATCAACAGCCATTTTCACTGCGGCAAAACCAGTACGTTTGCCAACGCGGCATTGCAGCATCCACAATTTGCCTTGTTGAATTGTAAATTCGATATCCATCATATCTTTATAATGTTTTTCAAGATTTTTCCTTATATCATCGAGCTGTTTATAAATTACTGCATTATCCTTTTGCAATTCAGCAATGGGGTGTGGAGTTCTAATTCCGGCAACAACGTCTTCGCCTTGAGCATTAAAAAGATATTCACCATAAAATATATTTTCCCCTGAAGCAGGGTCACGTGTAAAAGCAACTCCGGTCCCGGAATCTTCACCCATATTTCCGAAAACCATTGATTGAACATTAACAGCAGTTCCCCAGCTTGCGGGAATTCCATTAAGCTTTCTATAAACTATTGCACGATCATTCATCCATGATCCAAACACTGCTCCAACAGCACCCCATAATTGATCCATTGGGTTTTCAGGGAAATCAAATCCCATTTTTTCTTTAATCGCTGTTTTAAATTCTTGAACTAATTCTTTCAAATGATCTGCTGTTAGTTCGGTGTCGAGATTAAAACCATGTTTTTCCTTTTTTGCATGTAAGATTGCTTCAAAAGGGTCTTCATCATGCTTTTCAACCGGGCGTAATCCTAAAACCACATCACCGTACATTTGAACAAATCTTCTATATGAATCGTATGCAAATCTGGGATTGTTTGTTTTTTCAATTAGTCCTTGAACTGTAACATCGTTTAACCCTAAATTTAAAACTGTATCCATCATTCCAGGCATAGATGCTCTTGCACCGCTTCTAACAGAAACTAATAATGGATTTTTGGAATCTCCAAATTTTGCTCCCATTTCTGATTCTACTTTTTTCAAAGCATTAACAACTTGTTCTTTTAATTCTTTAGGATATTTCCTTTTGTTGTCATAAAAATAAGTACATAATTCTGTAGTAATCGAAAACCCTGCTGGTACCGGTAATCCTATATTAACCATTTCTGCAAGGTTAGCTCCTTTACCTCCAAGCAAATTTTTCATCTCAGCTTTGCCTTCAGCTTTTTTACCGCCAAAGAAATAAACATACTTTGTCTTTTTTGCCATTTAGTTTTCCTCCGTAAATAGATTTATACGTTCTGTGTTAGTTAACTATAATTTTTACTAAGAATAAATTTATTGAACGATTCCGAATCATCCATATTGAGTTTTATCTTAAGGTAAAAAATATCTATATCATCCAGTTCCCTGGTAAAATTCATAAGTTTAACCGCATCTTTTTCAGTTGTTACAACCGAGTGCGAGTTAGTTGCATAAAATTGTTTTCTTATATGCTGCACTTCCTTAGAAGGGTAATCTTTATGATCTCTGAAAACAATTCTATTTGAAATATCAATATTGTTCTGTTTAAGTGCATTCAAAAACGAAACCGGGTTCGCAACGCCTGAAACAACCAGGCTTTTCTGTCCTTCAAAATCTTTAAGACTGTAAACGTCTTTCTTCACAATATCCACA
>CAZRMA010000410.1:0-3998 GCA_964600655.1 uncultured Ignavibacteriaceae bacterium | reverse complement strand
ACTTAAAATATGACTTTGATAAAGAAAATAATCAGCTTAAAATTTATGTTGATGAATTAAATCCTTTTGAGTCAAAGACAATTGTTATAAAAACAAAAAATATTCAATAAAAAATTATTAATAATATCCGGACATAAATTCAGTGAGAAACGAAAACAAAATAAATTTTGCAGTATTTAATTCCATAAAGGAAACCATAAAAACACCTTTTATTGTTTTAGATCAGAATGGAAATATTTTAACCTTTAATGATGAGGCAGCTTCTCTTTTAGAATTTGATTCATCAACAACAAATTTTTATGATATTTTGAATATTCAATCGGCAGAGTATTTTAATGAGCAGTTTAGTGAAGTTTTAACTCAAGGAATAAAAGTCGAAAAAAATTTAGAAGCAATTTTAAAAACAGGGAAAAGCATATCAGCTAAACTGATTTTAAATACTTTTTACGATGAAGACACATCATATTTATTTTGCAGCTTCTATCCGATTGAACATAAGCTGACAATTCGGGGTTTAACTAATATTAATCTGGTAACAGAAAAGCTTAAGGAAATATTTAATAATAAGGATATTGTAAATGTTGTCCAGGAAATTGCGTCTTCTTATCCCTTCACATTTCTAACAAAAGAAAAGATAAGAAATAAAATTGATTCATTTAATGAATTGATTTGGGTCATCAACAAAGATGGGAATTACATTTTAGTAAACAATAAATTGTCAAAAAGTCTTGGCTTGAAAAACTCTCAGCTTGAAGGGAAATCTGAAAAGGCATTTATACTTCCGCATCTTGTTGATTTTAGAATTGCTGTTGAAGATTATATCAAGAAAACAACAAATTCGATTCTGCTGGAAGGAATTCCATTTAAAGGAATTCCGAATATTGATAGTTTTCAATTAATAGAGATTCCAATTACAGACTCGGAAAATAATACCATAGCTGTTGTAGGAGTAGCTCAGAAAAAAATAGATAAAACTTTCCAAGGATTAAATAATGGAGCCGAGCAAAATTTAAATATAGTAGTTTACAATCTTCCCAAAGTCGTTGCCGTTTTTAATAAAGAAGGAATCTTATTAACCGGTTCGGAAAAGTTTTATGGATTAATAAATTTGGACTTGAAATCAGCAGCCGGAATTAATTATAAAGCTATTTTTCATGATGAATTATCATTTAAATTAGAGCAGTTTATTAGCTCAAATTTAGATGAGCAAAATTTTAACTATAAAATAGAAATTGAAAAGAATGGAATAACATCAACAGAAGATGTCAAAATATATTTCAATAAAATTATCGATACTGAAAAACAGATAGAAGGGGTTATTATGCAAATTGACGAAACTTCATCATCTGATGATTTTGAAACATTGTTAAATAATAAAGGGAAGATGTTTGATCTTCTGATCAAAAATAATCCCGAGCCAATATTCGTTTATAACAAGGACGACTTAATGTTTCTTGAAGTAAACAATGCAGCTTTGGAATTATATGGCTACAGCAGAGAAGAATTTTTAAAGATGGATTTAACCGATCTTTATACAACTGAGGATATTCAAACACTTTTAGATTCCAGCAGTCAAACAAAGGAAGGGAAATTCAGTAGGCCATTTAAACATAGAAAAAAAGATGCTTCTTTTGTTTATGTTGAAATTAGCAAATTGAGTTTCAAGTTTGGCGAAATGGATGCACATTTTAATATAATTAAAGATGTGACTGATAGATTTGAACTTCAGCGGAAAAAGCAGATGCAGCAAGCCTCTTTCAATAATGTAGATAATACACAATTCATAACTGATTCGACAGGATTTATTTTAGAAGTAAATCAAAATGCAGTTGATTACTTCAATCGCACCAAAGAAGAATTGCTAAATTCAACATTTACTTCTTTAGTTGAGGATGAAAATAGAGGTAGAATAAATTCAAGTATATTCCAGTCCAATTCAAAGGAATCTCAAACATTTTTATGCAAGTTAAAGAAATCCAACCAGGAATTTTTCGACGCTGAAATTACCGCAGTTCCGATTTTAGATTTTGAAAATGAAATAATCAACTTTAACATAATTGTTAAAGTGATAGAAGAAAAAGAAACTTATTCAACGGATGATGAACAAAATTCAATAAACAGTAGTGAAATTAAAAAATTGCATGGAACAGGTATTTCTTCAGTTTCACTTTCAAATATTTTTCATGAGATTTTAAGTCCAATAAATGTAATACTTGGATTTACTCAAGAAATAATAGAAAGTATAAAAGCTCCCACTGAAGAACAAAAAGAATCTATAGAAATAATTAATCATAATAAACAAGTTTTGATGAATAGTGTAAACACTGTTGTAGAATTTTCGAAACTTGAAGAGAGTTCTGAAAAATTAAAAGTTGAAAATATAAATATAACTGAAATTGTAGATGAGGTAAGTAATAATTTCCATAACATAATTGGATCGAATGTGGTTGACTTCGAATATGGTAAAATTTCATCCTCGCTTTCATTCAAGTCAGATAAATCTAATTTTCTTAAGCTTATTAATTTGCTGATTAAAATTACTACTAAGTTAATTGGGGGGAATAAATTATTTTTATCTGCTTCACAATTTGATGATGACAACTTTATTATTTCATTTAAAGATAATTATACGTCACTATCCACGCATATTGGAGACTCATTAAATCATTTATTTAAAACAACTGAATCAGCGGAAAGAAAAAAATTCGGAATTTCAAAAATATCTCTCGATCTTGCAAAATCCCTGCTTAATGTTTTAGGTGGTAAATTTTATTTGAATCCGGATACAAAAAAAGATTCTGGGTTCATTTTTCCAATGATTCTAACATCTAAATTAAAAGAGAATTTTCTAATTCCAGATGAAAATCAAGATGGTATTGAGAAGGAAAAAAATGAAGAAATTAATGAAGATTCAAAGATTGCTGAATACATTTCAGATGAAGAAGCTAAAGAAGCCATAGAAACTGCAAACATTTTAATTGATAGTAACAAATCTCAAGCACAAAATACTTTACAAATTCCTACTCCAGAAATAGCTTCTCCAAAAAAAGAAGAGGAAACAATTCCAAACTCAATTAATGGATATAATCAGGAAACCGGAGTCGATTTATCTCAATTATCCTGTCTATACATCGAAGATCAAATTGATTCTCAAATATTATTCAGCCTTCAAATGAAGGATCTTGCTGACATAAAATATGCGGTTAGTTTTGAAGAAGCTTTACCATTGCTGAATAATAACAAATTCGATTTTATTCTTATCGATATAAATATACTTGGCGAATATAATGGCCTTGATGCTTTGAGAATGATTCACAGGCTGCCGGATTATGAAAAACTTCCTATTATTGCAGTGACTTCATATGTACTGCCCGGTGATCAAGATAAATTTATCGCGGCGGGTTTTAATGATTTTATTTCTAAACCGATTTTCCGCGAAAAAGTAATTGCTTCATTAGACAGAATCTTTTTAATGCAGTTTTAATAAGTATTTGTGTGTGGATTAGTGCTCATTAGCTTCAACTCTTACCCTTCTCCTTATTAGGGAGAAGGGAAGAGGCTAGTTAAAAACCTCCTTCTTAATCAAAAAGAAGATATTGGTAAGGCTAGGGATTTAAGTATTATTTTATTAAAACCTTCCAAAAAATTCTTCTTAAATTTTTGTATCTTTTCACAATAAAATTCCATTTCAATTATTAGGCATTGATGAAAAGATTATCGCTTACACTTCTATTATTTATATTTTTTGTAATATCCAGATATTCTAATTCTCAAACAATTCAACATCAGCTTGATGATGTAATTGTAACTGCAAGCCATACTCCAATTTCGTTTTCCGATTTAACCCGGAGTGTAGAAATAATTGATTCAACTGAGATAAAACAATCCGCGGCTAATAGCATACAGGACATTCTTCAATATGCTGCCGGAGTAGATGTTAAGCAAAGAGGAGTTGATGGTTTACAGGCAGATGCCAGTATTCGCGGAGGAACTTTTGA
>CAZRMA010000409.1:0-4004 GCA_964600655.1 uncultured Ignavibacteriaceae bacterium | reverse complement strand
CTTTAAATTTTCCTTCCGCAGATTCTTTGATTAATTTATCGCCATATTCATCTAACAAACTTTTTGCAATTTCCTTAATGTATTCGCCTTGATAATAATCTTCCGGGAATTCAATTTTCTCACCAAGTAATTCCAAATATCTTAATCTTACGGAATCACCAAGTACACGCATTTGCCTGCCGGCATTATTAAAATAATATTCGCGGTCGACTGAGTAACCAACCCACTCTAAAAGATTTGCAATTGTATCACCAAAAACCGCATTTCTGCCGTGACCAACAGTTAAAGGACCGGTAGGATTTGCAGAAACAAATTCAACATTGGCTTTTTTTCCCGCAAATTTGTTAGAACGCCCGTAATTATTTTCCGTTAATAAAATGTCCTTAGTTATAAGCGATATAAAGGAGATAGTGAAAAAAAAGTTTATAAACCCGGCGCCGGCTATTTCAGTTTTATCAACAACATTCGGATCTAATTTTAATGATGCAAGAATTTCTTCAGCAATTTCCCTGGGTTTCCTTTTAAGCTGCCTTGCTAAAAGCATTGCTGCATTTGAAGAAAGATCACCGTGAGATTCCGCCTTTGGGACATCAAATGTAATGGTTATATCTTTTAAATAATTTAATTTATTTGCTGCTTCTTGAAAAACCGTATAGAGATATTCTTTCAAATTTCAGTCCTGATAAAAATGTATTAACTCGAATAATTTACTTTAAGAATCATTACTATGATTGAATTTTTTTTGGCCTGCCCCGCTTCTTTTTAGGTACTGTAGTTTCATTATTTGCCGGATCTTCAACATCAATAATTGGAGCATCTCCCCATAATTTTTCCAAATTGTAAAAAGTTCTGGCATCTTTTTTAAATACATGGACAACTACATCCACATAGTCCAGAAGTACCCACAAAAGCGCTTTATATCCTTCCTTATGCCAGCTTTTAATTCCTTCATCACGTAAGCTCTTATCTACTTCATCAGCAATTGCTTTTACTTGTGTGTCTGAATCTGCAGTACAAATAATAAAATAATCAGACATCGTAGTAAGTTTCCGTAAATCGAGAACTTTAACGTCATAACCTTTTTTATTAAAGATTAGTGAAGTTATTTTTTCTGTTAATTGTGTTGAATTCAATATATACCTTTTTTTATTGATATGGTTTTAAACTATTAAAATCTTTACCTATAATAAACGAAACATCCAAAAAATAATTGTTATTTTTCTGCTGGATAACATTTTTTCTGCTGACTCCTAAAGTATCTGCCACTTTGAAAGCATTGGCCATATTTCCTGTCCTATCAATCACTATAGATTTTTCGACATCAAACGAAATATAGTTTCCCATCTGCACAACGTCAAAATGATGCTGACGTAAATAATTAGTGAATTGGTCGGCAACTCCTGCAACCCCACACCCGTTCAGAACTTCAACTTGTATTATTGATGATTTAGCGTTCTTCTGATTTTGAAGGTCTAGTTGTCTTTTCTCGTCAATTTTTGAAAAAATAGAAAAAGACATGTACAGAATAATTACTGCAAGTAAAACAATTATGATGTTTAATGAAATGTTGGCAGTGGATTGTTTGATATTTAATTTATCGGGCAGCTTCTTTAACCGTAGGTTTTCCTTCACTTAGTCACACTCGAAATACATATAAAAAACCTCGAATAATCATCAACCTCCAAAATTTTATCTTCCCATAAATGGATCACCGGCACTAAATCCGTTATAAAAACCATATCCAAAACCACTATAGGAATATGGTGAATAGTAATTATACGGAAGCCTGCTGTATTGGAAAGAAATTGAAACATCTTTCCAGGGCCTGTAATTTACTGCAGCTCGGCTCAAATAAACGCCATTAATACTTTTTTGAAAATCACTTCCTAAAGTGCTGTAAGGACTTTGAACTATACTGGCATCAAGCTGAACATTCAGATTTTTGCTGAAGTCATAAGACATACTATTCGTATAAACTCCTAGGGCTAATCCTTGTCCTGCAAAAGTTGAATAAGACATACTATATGACTGATTCATATGGAAATTAGGAGAACTTAAAAATCCAAATAATGAACTCGACGGTTTGGCTAAAATTCCATCTTTAACATCTGTTGTAGGAAAGCCTGAATCTTTAAATTGAGCAAATCCCGAGATACTAAATGCCAAAACAAACACAACCAATAATTTTTTCATCTTAATACCCAATAAATTCTATGGAATATTAAATAAATCAAAAAACAAAATCAATGAAATAACTCAAATAACAATAATAAATGTTATTCAAATTACATGATCTTTGACACCTTATTTTTCTTATCGACTAACACAACCTTTGGGTTATGCTTTCGTGCTTCTTCTTCAGACATTTGAGAATAAGTTATAATTATTACTTCATCTCCTACTGTTCCTAATCGTGCCGCCGGACCATTTAAACAAATCATTCCGCTTCCGGATGGACCTTCGAGGGTGTAAGTCTCCAGTCTGCTGCCTGTGCTTAAATTTACTACCTGAACTTTTTCGTGCGGCAGAATGTCAGCCGCATCAAGCAAATCCTTATCTATTGTTATGCTGCCTTCATAATAAAGCTCCGCCATTGTAACGGTAGCACGGTGTATTTTCGAACGAAACATTTCTCTATTCATCACAACTCAATTCATTTTTAACGTTCAAATATAGTCAGATTTGTTTCACAGTTTCAACATTCGTAATTATACATAGGGTCAGTTTAATGAAAAGTTATGCAAAAATTTTGCGTTTTTATCTCGAAAATGGATCAAAATTAAAGTTTGTTATAATTCACTTGACAAAAAGAAAAAGTGTTTTATATTTGCACATCAACTTATGAAGAATATTACTGGAACATATTATCTAACAAACGAATCATTCAGCCAAAATTATTGGTGGTGGTGGTATAGTGTGCAAAATAATATGACCCAGTAATTTTGAGATAAATAATTTTTAATTAAAAACCCTTCTCAGACAACTGGGAAGGGTTTTTTGTTTTTTAAAGTGAAAAATATGAAGATTGAAAAATTTAAAGAACTAGCATCAGAATATAATTTAATCCCGGTTTATGAAATAATAACCGCGGATTTATTAACGCCTGTTTTAGCTTATTTGAAGATACGCGAAAAAGGGAAACAGAATTTTCTTCTGGAATCTGTAGAAGGCTCAACTAATCTTGCGCGCTACTCATTTATTGGCAAGAGCCCTGAAAAAATAATTTCAAATAAAGGTTATGAAATATCAGTCAGAAGAAATGGAACTAAAGATTCAATTGAACAAAATATTTTTGAACATATAAGAACTGAGATAAATAAATATAAGCAGCCTAAAATTGATGAACTCCCCGATTTTACCGGCGGCATAGTTGGCTTTCTGGGTTATGAAAATATTTCACTTGTTGAAAATGTAATTAAATTCGATACCAAATATTTTGACAATCCGGATTCAATATTTGGTATTTATCATACCATTCTTGCTTTTGATCATTATAAACATCAAATAATTTTAATAACTAATGTAAAAATTAAAGAAGATACTAACCTTGAAATTGCATATCAAAAAGCACAAAAAATTCTCTCGGATTTAAAATCAGAACTTAAAAAAACAATTGATTATGAATCTGATTTTACACTTGAAGGCGACATTGCTGAAAATTTTAATCCAAATGAATTCTATTCACAAGTGGAGGCTGGAAAAAATAATATTGTCGAAGGGGATATTTTTCAAATAGTTTTATCAAAAAGATTTTCCTCAAATTATAAAGGCGACTTACTGAATGTTTACAGAGCACTCAGAATAATTAATCCTTCACCCTATATGTATTATCTGGAATTCGAAAATGATTTTACAATAATCGGTACTTCACCGGAAGATTTATTGAAGGTTAAAAATCGTAAAGCCCAGCTTTTACCTATTGCCGGAACTAGAAGAAGAGGTAAAAATTCAGATGAAGACAAAGCACTTGAGGAAAATTTATTAAATGATCCAAAAGAATTAGC
>CAZRMA010000408.1:0-4010 GCA_964600655.1 uncultured Ignavibacteriaceae bacterium | reverse complement strand
TCCCACCATTTTGCAAGCTTATTAAAAACTTCAAATGCATATTTAGAAAGAACTTGATCTTGTTTGTGAAGAATCCATGAAACTAATTCTAATCTTACTTCTGAATAAGATGAAGGATTTTTGTGAACATAGTTAATAAGCAAATCTATTACCCGCATAAATTGCTGGCGGGTTTGCTCACTTGCCGGCCATTTCAATCCTTTTCTGTATGCTTCCAGCCGCTGCCTGAAGGCTTCAAGATTAAAATGTTCAATATTATCCTTAAAAATATTTTCAATAACTTTTTTATTTAGAAAGGGCAAACCGGAATTAATAAAAGCAGGAAGATATTTGTTATAATCAATGTCAGGTTTATTGAAAAGTAAAATTTTGTATGCTTTACTTCTAACACTAAATTTGGGATGTGTTGCAAGTGCTTCAATTCTTCGACTTAGAAGATTTATAATTTTATGTTCGCATTTCAGGAGCAGCACATCAAGCTCATCTAAAGCCTCTAAAATTTCTTTTTCATTCCCAAATAAAATTTGTATGATATCTAAATTTAATTTTTTAATTCTTTCTTCAAGCTTTCCCGTATGTTTTAGTTCAAAGTTTAAGGGAATATTGTTCTTAGGATGATGAATAAAAACCTGGGAAGATATTCCAGCAAAATCGTAATCCCATTCTTCTTTGCAGATGAAAAATTCAATCAGCGATTTATTTCCAAGCCAGAGTATGGGCTGAAGAATGAAAACTGCAAGATCGATTTCGTGTTTGTTGATTACATATTCAAAGTCCCCAATTTTTATATGATTTGATTTTTTTATTTTTTTAATTAATAATTGAGAATTATTAACTATATTAACTAAAAAATTCTTTTTGCAGAGTAAATCATTTTCTGTTATTCCCAAATCTTTTATCGCCCAAATCGGAACAGAAATTTTAATATCATCAAATTCAAACTTCAAGCTTGATTTAGTATAAAGGCTGTCGATAATCTTGCTGAAGTTTGCTTCAATAACTTTTCTTTTAAATGTTCCTTTCGGAGTAAGCTCGCCTTTTTGTTCTTCAAAATTTCTATCAATTATAACGTATTTAACAATTCTTTCATAAGGATTTAAGCTTTCATTCACTGTAGAAATCAAAGTGCCGAAATAACTTTTTAATTTATTTTGAGATTCGGCTTGTTGAATAAAAGGCTCATTAAATTCCGGTACAATCAAAAGCGAGTTATAAGGTTTCATATCGCCGACAAGAAAAGCACGTTTCAGGCCGGGAATATTTTCAAATTTTTTCTCAATGAATGCCGGCGCTATTGTTTGTCCCCTAATGTTTTTATAAATATCTTTAACTCTATCAACGATGTACAAAAATCCATCCTGATCTTCAGTAAATAAATCACCGGTATTTATCCAGTATTTTTCTTGTATATGTTTGTTTATATCATCTAAATATTTGGCAACATAAACTCCGCTGATTTGAAGTTCGCCTAATTCGCTAAATTTATATTTAATTCCTGGCAGAGGAATTCCAACAGAATCTTTAACATAATGATCCGGTGGAGTCATGCTTATACCGCCGGTTGCTTCTGTCATTCCAAAACCGCTAACTAAAGCAACAGAGTGCGAATTAAAAAATTTGAATACTTTTGGTTCAAGATAGCCGGCAGCAGAAATTCCCCAGCGTAAATTTTTGCCGACTAATTTTCTAAGCGCCTATTTTTTTATGCTTTTATCAATAACATTCTCAACAGAACTAAGGGCCTGTTCATATATTTGTTTCCAGCGAAGAGGAATGCTTACAAAGCCTGTGGGATTAACTTTGTTCATCAAAGTTATTAATGAATCAATATCATTTTTCCCGGCAAAGACATACGTTCCACCCCAATAAATCATTCCCATCATTTCAAAATATCTTCCGAATGTATGGAACAAAGGAAGATAAGAAAGTAAAACTTCATTTTTGCCTACTTCAGGCAGAGCCGCTCCTCTTGCAAATCTTTTAGTAATTAAATTATAGTTAGTGAAAGCTAAACCTTTGGGAACACCGGTGCTCCCTGATGTGAACATCACAGTCGAAATTTCATCATGCTTAAATTCATTTCTTTTAGATAAAATTTCTTCAGCTTCCTTATCTTTTATTTGAGAGATAAAATCATGGAAATTTATTATTGAATCCTTTTCCTCTTCATTTGGTAAGTAATCTTCCGTAAATACTATTTTGAAAGGATGAGATAATTTTTCCCGTACTTTTTTCAGCAGTTCAACTCTTAGAATTGAATCAGTAACCACAATATTGAAGTTTATTAGATTGAAAATGTGTTCAAGATTTTCATGTCCAAAATGAATATGAAGGGGGGATACAAAGATACCATAGGAAAGGCAGGCAATATCGCAAAGAGCGCCTTCAATTGAGTTGTCCATGTAGATTGCCGCTTTTGGTATATCAGTAGAATGATAAAATGAAGCAGCAATTCTTCTGATTTTTTCTTTTACTAATTTATAGCTGTAATCATTTTTTACGCTTCCTTCAAAAACAGAAAACAATGTTTTATCCGGATGAGCTTCAATTCTTTGGTTTAGCATATCAAGCAAGGAATAACCTGAAATGCGAATTGCTTTGAATGCTGTCTCAGCCCACCTGTAGCGCTCTTCTTTGCTGTTTAAGCTGGTAAGAAAAAACGTGTTTCTTGTTAAGTTGAGGTATTTTTGCCAAACATCTTTAGAGATAATTATATTTTCTTCTAATTGTTTCTCAACAAAATCTAATAACTCATCAGAGCTGAATTTCTTTTCACCACCTCTAAAAGCGGATTCAAGTTGATTAAGTTTCTCTTCAAAAATTAATTCCATTTTTACTTTCTTATTTTAATCCTTTAGTAAAAATAGTAAAAAGTTTAAAAGCAATTATTTATTTTTTCAAATTGCTGATAGAACAAATTAGGTTAATATGTGATATTATTAACAAAACAAATTTTTATTTTAGGGTATTGGTATTTCGATCTTTATTTTTAAAAACTATTTTCGAATAAACAGTCAATAATAACTAATACAAATTCAATTAAAAGGAGATAATTATGTCAATTAGAAAGGCTAATGCAGAATGGCGCGGAAATTTAACGGAAGGTTCAGGCGATTTAAGCACAGAATCAGGAATACTAAATAAAACTCCATATAATTTTGTTTCACGTTTCCAGGATGGCAAACAAACAAACCCTGAAGAACTGGTTGGAGCAGCACATGCAGGATGTTTTACTATGGCTTTGGCAAATAGTCTTTCAAAAGATGGCTTTAAAGTAAATTCGGTTAAGACTGAAGATAAGGTTCATTTTGAAAAAGTAGATGCCGGTTTTAAGATTACAACTATTGATGTTATTACTGTTGGTGATGTCGAGGGGATTGATGCTGCTAAATTCCAGAAATATGCTGAAGACACAAAGAAAACATGCATCGTGTCAAGAGCTTTGACTGGAGTTGAATTTACTCTTGATGCAAAATTAAAATAAGTAAACTATTTTAATGCTTTTATTCACAAACCCGGTTTCTTTAAGAAGCCGGGTTTATTTGTATATCAACACATACAATATTTTAAGCAATCAACTTTTTATACTTTTCATTTCCATTAATATAAGTCCTTACATAAGAGCACGAAGGAATAACTTTTAAATTATTTTCTTCTGCGTATTCCAACCCTGCTTCAACAAGAGATGCAGCAATTTGCCTGCCGCGCATTTCAACCGGGACATAAGTGTGAATCATATTTATAGTCTTACTATTAACCATGATATATTCGAGAACAGATTCTTTGCCTTCATTTATAGTAAAAAATTTACTTGCATTTTTATTGTGAGTAATTTTGTATCCCATATAAGTCTGTTTTTTTAAATTAATTATTCTGCTATCTTAAAATAGTTAATTAAACCTAAATTATGCATTAGACATAAATTCAAATACTAATTGTCATATTGAGCCTGCCTGTCAAGAGTGTTGCAGAACTAATACCATTGTCACACTGTCCGCCCCGGCGGATTA
>CAZRMA010000407.1:1278-4011 GCA_964600655.1 uncultured Ignavibacteriaceae bacterium | reverse complement strand
GTCGTTTCCCATTCCTGGGCATCTTTTTTATTTTCAACATTCAGAACATCATTCTTATCACTCATTTTATTTTCCTCCGATTATTTTATTTTTTTAATTAATTCAAATTACTAAAGACTCTTACGTTCATCTAAAATTTAATTAACACTGTCACATTGAGTCCAGATTAAATCGGGATGTAAATTTATCCTGTTAAGTCAGTCTTCGACAAGCTCAGACTGACATTTTCAGGAATTTAAATTAGACTCTTAATTTTCACTTATTTTTTATCTTTCTTTTCGTCTTCATCAACTACTTCGTAAGAAGCATCTTGAACATCATCCTTCTCTTTTGCCTCGTCATTTGCAGAAGCTGATTGCTGCTGCTCTTGCTGCCCTGTTTGCGGACCTTGTCCATCACTGCCAGGTTGCGAATAGAGAGTAGAAGCAATTTCGCTCCAGGATTTATTCAATGATTCTGTAGCAGATTTTATCTGATCGGTATTATTGGAAGCAATCGCATCTTCAACTTTTTTAATTTCTGCTTCCAGTTTAGATTTTGAATCCGCTGGAATTTTATCTTTCATTTCTTCTATCTGTTTCTTTGTTTGGAAAACTAAGCTATCGGCTTGATTTTTAACTTCAACAGATTCTTTTTTCTTTTTATCTTCTGCAGCATGCTCTTTAGCATCATTCTTCATCTTTTCAATATCGTCTTTGTTTAATCCGCTCGATGAAGTAATTCTTATGCTTTGTTCTTTGCTTGTAGCCTTATCTTTTGCACTAACGTGCATAATGCCATTTGCATCAATATCAAAAGTAACCTCAATCTGAGGAATGCCTCTTGGAGCGGGTGGAATGCCGTCCAAATGAAATCTTCCCAACGTTCTGTTATCTGCCGCCATCGGACGTTCTCCTTGAAGAACGTGAATTTCAACGGAAGGCTGGCTATCTGATGCGGTTGAAAATACTTCGCTCTTCTTAGTAGGAATAGTTGTATTCGATTCGATTAATCTTGTCATAACGCCGCCAAGAGTTTCAATTCCAAGTGCAAGCGGAGTAACATCTAAAAGCAAAACATCTTTTACATCACCAGCTAAAACACCGCCTTGTATTCCGGCACCGATTGCTACAACCTCGTCAGGGTTCACACCTTTATGAGGTTCCCTTCCAAAAATATTTTTAACTAATTCTTGAACCATAGGAATTCTAGAAGATCCGCCAACGAGTATAACTTCATCAATATTTGATGCTGAAACGTTAGCATCCTTTAGTGCTTTTTCACATGGAGTCTTAGTACGTTGAACCAAATCGTCAATTAACTGTTCAAATTTAGCTCTTGAAATATTAATGTTTAAGTGTTTCGGCCCATCTTGCGTAGCAGTTATAAATGGTAAATTAACATCGGTAGAAGCCGAAGAAGACAATTCAATTTTAGCTTTCTCAGCAGCTTCTTTTAATCTCTGTAATGCCATTGGGTCTTTACGTAAATCAATACTTTCTTGTTTCTTAAATTCATCAGCTAAAAAGTCTATCAATCTTTGGTCGAAATCGTCACCACCAAGATGTCCATCACCGTTTGAAGATTTAACTTCAAAAACGCCATCACCTAATTGAAGAATAGAAACATCAAAAGTTCCGCCTCCTAAATCATACACAGCAACTGTATGATCTTTACCTTTTTTATCAAGACCATAAGCCAATGCAGCAGCAGTAGGTTCATTAATTATTCTTCTAACTTGCAGTCCGGCGATTTCACCGGCATCTTTAGTAGCTTGCCTTTGAGAATCGTTAAAATAAGCCGGAACTGTAATTACAGCTTCGGTAACTTCTTGTCCCAAATATTCTTCTGCAGTTTTTTTCATTTTTTGTAAAATCATTGCGCTGATTTCAGGCGGAGAATAAACTCTATCTTCTATTTTAACTCTTGCAGAATTTCCGTCGCCTGAAATAACTTCATAAGGAACTTTTTTCTTTTCGTCGCCAACTTCGTTAATTAATCGACCCATAAATCTTTTTATGGAGAAGATTGTGTTTTTAGGATTTGTTATAGCCTGCCGTTTAGCCGGCTGACCAACTAACCGTTCTCCATTTTTTGTAAACGCTACTACAGAGGGGGTTGTTCTCCCGCCTTCAGAATTTGGTATTACCACCGGCTCGTTACCTTCCATCACCGCTACGCATGAATTTGTAGTCCCAAGGTCGATTCCTATTATTTTACCCATTATAATTCACTCCTTATGTATTAAATGACAGCGGCAATAACTGCCGCTTTTAGTTTCAAATTTAAATTAGCTTATTTTATCTCTATCATTTTTTCTTTTTTTGGTTGAGGATGAATTTTTGATATACTTACATTTAAAATTCCATCTTCAAACTTTGCTTCTACTTTATCCGGGTTTACTTCAGCTGGCAAAGTAAAACTTCTTGTAAATGAACCATACGATCTTTCACTTCTAAAATAATTTTTATCCTTTTTATCTTCCTTCAAAGATTTCTTTTCACCTTTGATGGTAAGAATATTATCTTGAAGCGATATATTGATATCTTCTTTTTTAACACCGGGAATTTCAGCATCAATAAAAATATTATTGTCATCTTCTGAAATATCAATTCTCGGGTTAAAGGAATTGACTGAGTCCAATCCGAAACTTGGAAACTCATTAAAAAATTTTTGAATTCTATCGTTAAAACTTTCCATTTCTCTCAAGGGTTCAAATTTAATTAGTGTCATTTTCTCATCTCCGCTTAAAAA
>CAZRMA010000407.1:0-1268 GCA_964600655.1 uncultured Ignavibacteriaceae bacterium | reverse complement strand
GTAGTATCAACAGTTGTACCAAGAGGGAAATTAACGGATAACTCATTATTACTAAAGAAGTTAATGGCTTAAGGTGAAATAATTTCAACAGAACAGACTTTGGCAGTCTTTCTGTCTAAATGTCAGAATCAAATATTTATTGAACAATAATGCTGACAATATTTCAAATATTTTATATTTGTAAGTGAAAATTTTTTGAGGTGTGAATTGTTCAATTTAGAAGATTTTGATATTAAACTTGATACAGATTTTATTGGGCGAAATTTTATTTATTGCGATGAAGTTGAATCTACCAATTCATTGTTGCTAGATAAAGAGAATAAGTTTAATGTAAATGGGACAGTAGCTCTTGCAGAAAAACAGATGAAAGGTAAAGGACGGCACAGCAGAATATGGTACAGTGCGAAAGATCAGAACCTTACTTTCTCAATATTGTTAACCGATAAGAAGTACTTTAAAAAACTTTTAAATATTATAAATTTTGCAGCTTCTCTGTCCGTAGCTTTAGCAATTGAAAACTTGTACCAGTTGAAAACCGAATTAAAATGGCCAAACGATATATTAATCAATGGAAAAAAGACTGCGGGCATATTATTAGAATCTTTTTCACATGGAAGTTCGATTGAAAGAATGGTAATTGGAATAGGATTAAATGTAAATCAGACTTTGTTTCAGGGAAACTTTAATTATCCTCCTACTTCAATTAAACAGGAAACAAATGAGTCTATTGAAAGGGAAAAATTGCTTTCTGAAATTTTAAATATTTTTGAAGATATGCTATATACTATTGAAATTAAATCCAAAGAAATTATGAATGATTGGAAATCCCGTTGTAGAATGATCGGTGAAAAAATTTCAATTACGGATGGTGATAATAGCAGGTATGGAATTTTTAATGATATTGACGAAAATGGGTTTTTATTATTAAGAACCGGAAATAAAATTGAAAAAATTCATTTTGGCGACGTTAGCTTAGGATAATTAATTGAAATTTGAAATATGATTTTAGCCTGCGATATTGGTAACACCAGAATTAAAACTGCTCTTTTTAAAGACTCATCTATAACTGAAGTAATATCGTTTACAAACGTAAAAGGATTACTAGATTACTGTGATAAAAATAAGGTAAAGAACATCGCTGTGTCTTCGGTAGTGCCAACAACTTCTAAAACTCTTGAAGAGCAATTAAAGAAAATTAATATTTCACCTTTTTTTATTAACTCTGAATCAAAGTTTAATTTGAAAAATGAGTATAAAACTCCTTCAAC
>CAZRMA010000406.1:0-4013 GCA_964600655.1 uncultured Ignavibacteriaceae bacterium | reverse complement strand
AAATTATTATTGCCTGGATCTAAAAATAAATCAGTATAGATATAATAATTCAGATATAATAGAGGAGCTTAATAAAGTAAATATAGTCTTGACCATATTAAATCCTGGCAATTCAAATTCATTAGGTAAACAGGCAAACAAAGTTTCTAAAGATAATAAATTGTCAGATTTGATAGTCAATTATCCTGAAGCAAAAAAGTTATATAAATCTTATTATGAAAGTAAAAACCTAACTACAAATGATGGATGGATAGATTTTAATGCTGAGTATGTGAAGATAGGTACTGCTAATGATGGGATTCACAGAATTACTCCACGAAATCTTGATAGTCTTGGCATCCAGTCCCGTACAATTGATCCTACCACATTTAAATTGTTCTGTAAGGGAAAAGAAGTGCCTATTTACGTTTTTGGCGAAAGTGGTGGACAATTTAATGCAGGAGATTATATAGAGTTTGTCGGTAAAAGAAATTGGGGGGATAATTATAGGGAAACAAGTGGGCCAAATGAATCTTATAAAGAATATTTGAATAGATATTCTGATACTACAATATATTGGTTAACTTGGGGGGGGGCAGCCGGTGAAAGAGTAGATACTTCTTCTTTAATAACTGGTTTAATTTCGGATACCTTGGACTTTCATTATGAGGTTGTGCATTATGAAAAGAATCAATATCTCGATTATTCAATTAGTAGCATTGTAGACAGGCAGGACCCTGATTGGCTTCCTAATGAAACCTGGGTATGGGCACAACAAGGTGTAGGAACTGTTAACAGGACTTTTGTAATTAGTGACCCTTATCCCGGAAAACCCGCAAGGGAATTTTATAAAGTGCAGGACTATGCAAGCAACATTTCTATAGGGGCACATAAAATAGGATTAAGTATAAATAATGATCCAACTGTTTATGATTCTTCTTCATTTAATAAGTACGCCCAGAAAGTTGTAAAAGCGGAATTTCCTTCAGATTTATTAGTCAACGGTACAAACACCTTAAAGACTATTTCCTTTCCAACAAGTGCGTCACTAAATTCTATTGCATATGACTGGTATGAGGTTGAATATCCGAGATATAATAAGGCAACAAATGATTCAATATATCTGGATGTTATGAATGATACATTCAAAATCTGGGCATCTGTAAAAATTACCAATATTAATTCAAATAATATAGTTATCTACAGGACTGCACCAAACATAAAAAAAATAATAAGCTATAATAAAATTGGAACTACTCTATATTTTAGTGATTCTGTTGTGGTTGGGAATAAATACCTAGTATATTCAACTGATAGAGTATCATCTCCGGTTTTTTATTATAAAAAACAGTTTACGAACTTATCATCAACTTCCAACCAGGCTGATTATATACTAATTACTGCACCTGAATTTGTTAATAAAGCCAATGAATATACTCAGTTTATCAGCCAAAACTATAATGTAACAACTAAAGTAGTTAATGTTAATGATATTTATGACCAATATAATTTTGGTTTTTTTGCGCCCGAACCAATCAAGACCTTTCTTAAAGCGGCGAATTTATTTTGGCAGGATCCCGAACCGTCTTATTTGTTTTTAGTGGGAGATGCTAATTATGATTATTATGGAAATGATCATAGATATTTCGGTAGTCCCATAATTAAAAATTTTGTCCCTTCTTATGGGCATCCCGTTTCTGATGAATGGTATGTGATTTGGGATTCAACAAGCCTGATTCCTCAAATGGATGTAGGTAGGATACCCTCTAATTCAGTTGCTGATTTTGATTCGTATCTTACCAAGCATAAAAAATATTTATCTGATCCATATGATCAGTTCAATAAAACTTATTTGTTGATTTCGAGCGGCGATGCTTCAAATCCTTCTGAATTGCAAATATTGAAAAGCACAAATGATTACGTTGGCGACAATATAATTAAGGTACCGCCAGTAGGGGGTAATGTAAACCATCTTTATAAAACCGTAAGCCCGGCTACAAATTTTGGTCCATATTCAAATGATCAAGTCAAGGAAATAATAGGCGAGGGGGGACTTTTCATATCTTATATCGGACATAGCGGTACCCAAATCTGGGATAATGGTATAAATAATATTGATCAATTAAAAAATAATAGTGGTAAAGAACCTTTAATTAGTGATTGGGGATGCTCAACCGGGAAATTTGCTGAACCAGATATTAAGTCATTTGGTGAATTATTTATTAATGATGCCGGCGGGCAAGCAATTGGTTATACAGGTAATTCATCTCTTGGTTTTGTTTCAACAGCAACACTTTTTCCTAAATTGTTTTATTCTGAGTTATTGCAAAAAAATGCTGTTAGTATTGGGGAAGCTCATAGATTAGCGAAAATGGAATTATTAAAAGCCTACGGTGAAACAGGTGTTTATAGAATTTTCGACCTATGTAATGTTTTGCTAGGTGATCCGATAATAAGATTGAAAATTCCTCAGAAACCAAATCTTGTAATTAATTCCAGTGATGTAAGTATATCGCCAAATAATGTAGATGATTCCGAAGATTCTGTGGAAATAATAGTAGATTATTTTAATTATGGAAGAGTAGATACAAGCAGTTTTGTAATAAAGATTACTGATATGCTGGATAATAATGAAGTCTTTAATAAATCAGTAATAAGAGATTTACCATTATACAATGATAGTATAATATTTTATATACCTGTCAAGGATTTAGCCGGCAATCATAAAATTAAAGTTACATTGGATGAAAATAATCAAATAGATGAATTGTCCAAAAGTGATAATACAACAGAATTTGATTTTATAGTACAAAGTTCATCTGTAAAAGCGCTGGTCGAGACTAATAATAATTCAAGATCAAACGGTAATTTTCTTTTTATTAATCCTGTAAAATTACCTGTTACTGATTCTATCTTGGTCGAGTACTCTAATAATCCGGCTTTTACAAATTCATTGTCTATAATAAAGGAACTGGATACTTTAGTAACAAGAGTTTCAATACCTAATCTAACTAAAAATAATAGATACTGGATGAGATGGAAATTGAATTTGCCTTCTCAGAAGTCTAGTGGCCCGATAAGTTTTATTTATGATGATCAAAATGACTCTAAATATTCATTGGCTGATTCAAGTTCATTTTCAAACTTAATAGTTAATAATTTATCCGAGGGAAATGATTTATCTTTATTAAAGACAAGAAAAGATCTTAAAGTTCAGACGGCTGGCTATTATGACGGTAACTATTGTGTGATTACCGTTAACGGCGTAGATTATGTTACTAGATCGAATGATAACGGTCATCATATACTTGTTTTTGATGAGAACACATTTTCCTTCGAATATGAAGTATTATTAAATTATTATCTAGATACACAGAATTTTCAGACCAATTATGTAAACGCTATTGATACAATACCAAATAACAAAATTATAGTTATTGGAACGACCGACGATGCTTCCGGTGGAGTTAATTCTACTGTAAAGAATGTACTAAAATCAATTGGGTCAACTAAAATTGATAGCGTAACTTTTAGAAGTACATGGGGAATTATTACTAAGAAAAATTATACTCCCGGCCATGTACTAGAGGGTTATTCTCCATCTTATAACGGTCCCGTGGTTTTGGATACAGTAATTACTGTACATCATTCGGAAGGTAATGCAACAACAAAAGAAATAGGACCGGCTGGTAAATGGAATTATCTGAATATTAATTCTAGTATTCCCGTAAATTCTTCAATCATATATAGTATAATTGGAATTAAAAAAGACGGAACTTCAGATACTCTATCTTCTAACATTCTCAGTGATAACTTGCTCCCACTTTCACAGGTAGATTCAAAACTATATCCGTTTCTAAAACTAAATTTTAAATTTGCTTCGGATGATACAACATCTTTGCCTGCTCTTAATTCTGTGGATGTAAATTATGTCGGTGTCCCTGAGCTAGGAACAAATTATCAACTTGTTCATACAGACAAGGATTCACTAATTATTGGTCAGGACATAAAATTAAATTTTTCAATTATGAATG
>CAZRMA010000405.1:0-4017 GCA_964600655.1 uncultured Ignavibacteriaceae bacterium | reverse complement strand
TTAATCATTTTCTATTTATCTCCACTAAAATTATTTACCAGCAGTCTTACCAGCTTTTCTTTGAATTTGTTCATCAGAATATTTTATACCTTTACCTTTGTATGGTTCTGGCTTTCTAATAGATCTTATTTTTGAAGCAACCATACCAACAAGTTGCTTGTCAATTCCGCTAACCACAACTTGTGTTTGTACGGGTGCCTGTAAAGTTATTCCATCCGGCGGCATAAAATATATAGGATGAGAGTAACCTATATTAAACAACAAATTTTTACCCTTCAATTCAACTCTATAACCAACACCAACAATATCCAACGTTTTTTGAAAACTATTGGTTACACCTTCAACCATATTCTGAATTAATGCCCTGGTTAAACCGTGTAAGGCTTTATTCTCTTTAAAGTCATTCGGCCTTTTAATCACTATTTCATTTTCTATAATTTCAATCCCAATATTAGAGTGAAAAGACTGCTCCAACTCGCCTTTAGGACCCTTGACTTTAAGGGTATGATTAGACAAAGAAGCAGTAACTCCTTTAGGAATCGTTACAGGTTTTTTACCAATTCTAGACACAGTTAAAACTCCATTAAAAAATTATTACCAGATATAACAAATAACTTCACCGCCAACTGACTGAGATTTTGCTTGTTTCTCAGTAAGTAGTCCTTTTGAAGTTGAAATGACTGCTACACCCAAACCATTATGAACTCTAGGCAATTCACGCGAATCTTTATAAACTCTTAAACCCGGAGTGCTAATTCTTTTCAATCCGCTAATTGCAGAGACTCCGTCAGTATATTTTAATTGTATTCTTAAAAGATTTTGTTTATTGTCTTCAACAATAATATAATCTTTAATAAAACTTTGCGTTTTTAAAATTTCAGCTAAACTTTTTTTCATATTAGAAGCAGGAATATCAACTTTCACTTTTTTTGCTCGAGCTGCGTTTCTAATTCTTGTTAAAAAATCTGCTATGGGATCTGTAACCGGCATTTATTCTCTCCTTCTACCAACTTGACTTTTTTAATCCGGGAATCTCGCCTTTTAAAGCCATTTCCCTTAAAACTAAACGTGATACACCGAACTTTCTGTAATAAGAACGAACTCTACCAGTGAACATACAACGATTGTTTAACCTAACAGGAGAAGAATTTCTCGGGAGCTTTTGAAGTGCATCATAGTCACCTTGCTTTTTTAATTCTTCTCTCAGCTTTGCATATTTTTCAACAAGCTTAACTCTTTTATCTTGTCTTGCAATCAAACTTTTACGAGCCATTAATTCTCCTATATTTACGCTGTTTTAAGTTCTTTTTTTCTGAACGGAATACCAAACTCTTGAAGTAATTCATAAGATTCGTTATCTGTCTGAGCAGTAGTTACAAAAGTTATATCCATTCCTAAAACTTTTGTAATCCGATCAACATTTATTTCAGGGAAAATAATTTGTTCTTTAATTCCAATGGTATAATTTCCTCTGCCGTCAAATGATTTATCCGATAAACCTCTAAAGTCTCGAACACGAGGCAGGGCAACATTTATCAGCCTATCCATAAACTCAAACATTCTTTCGCGTCTTAAAGTAACCTTAGCACCGATATTTACGCCCTCTCTTAATTTAAAATTAGAGATAGCTTTTTTAGCTTTTCGTATGCTTGCTTTTTGCCCAGTAATCGTTTCCAATTCTTTAACAGCTTCTTCAAGAATTTTTGCATCGGTTACTGCTGCACCAACACCCATATTAACAACAATTTTGTCAAGCTTTGGAACCTGCATTACATTTTTATAACTGAATTTTTTTGTCAAAGAAGGTATAATTTCCTTCTTATAAAAATCTGACAAGCGAGCAGGTATCTTTACTTCTGGTTCAGGTGCTGCTTTGGTTTTTTTGTCTTCTTTTTTTGAAGCTTTAGTTTGACCTTCAGTTTTTTCTTTTTTTATTTTTTTCTCTGCCATATTAAAATCTAAACTCTAAGAATAATTTAATTAAAAGTATTAAAGCATTTCTCCGCTCGTTCTGCTGATACGAGCTCTCTTTTTCTTTCCAGTTTTCTCATCTAAAATTACTTGAGAACCTAATCTTGTTGGTTCACCTGATTTCGGATCTAACAGCATCACATTAGATACATTAATTGGTGATTCTTTTTCAACAATTCCGCCCTGAGGATTTTTTTGCGAGGCTTTTGTATGCCTCTTTCTAATGTTGATTCCCTCAATAATTACTCGGTTAACTTTTGGGAATACCTTAAGAATTTTACCGGTTTTTCCTCTATCATTACCGGCAACAACCATAACATTATCATTTTTTCTAATTTTCATTTAAATCCCAAACTTTTATAAAACTTCCGGTGCCAGTGAAACAATTTTCATAAATTGCTTCTCTCTTAATTCCCTGGCAACTGGTCCAAAGATACGAGTACCTCTCGGTTCATTTTGAGCATTTAGAAGCACTGCTGCATTTTCATCAAATCGTATATAAGAACCATCTTTTCTTCTAACTTCTTTTTTTGTTCTTACAATTACTGCTCTAGATACTTCACCTTTTTTTACTGTACCATTAGGAATAGCTGTTTTTACAGAAACAACAATCAAGTCACCGACGCTTGCATAATTCCTACCACTACCGCCAAGCACTCTGATACACTTAACTCTTTTTGCACCAGAATTATCAGCGACTAATAAATTTGTTTCTTCTTGAATCATTTTCCTATCTACTCCTTAAATAACTACTTGGCTTTTTCAACTACTTCAACTAAGCGCCATCTTTTAGATAAGCTAAGAGGACGAGTTTCCATTATTTTTACTTTATCACCAATCTGACATTCATTTTTCTCATCGTGAGCTTTTAATTTTGTGGTTTTCTTAAAATACTTCTTATAGATTGGATGAGGCACTTTCCTTACAATTGCTACGGAAATAGTCTTATCCATTTTATTACTAACCACAATACCTATTCTAGTTTTTCTTAAAGTGCGTTGTTCCATTATTAGGCTTTAGCTCCTTCTTTAACAGCAGAAGATTTCTCTGCTAATTCTCTTTCCTTTAATACAGTCCTCATTTTTGCAACATCTTTTTTTGTTAACTTTAACTTTGCAGTATTGGTTAATTGTTTTAACTGATGAGCAAAACGTAAGTCAACTAAATTCTTTTCTTCTTCGAATATCAACTTTTCTAATTCTTCAGTTTTAATTTCTCTTATTTCATGAATTTTCATTTTAAATTCCTTATTCGTCGATTACTCAAAATCAGGTCTAGAAACTACTTTGCATTTAATGGGTAATTTATATGAACATGATTTTAAGGCATCATTAGCAATTTCTCTCGAAACACCTGACACTTCAAATAATATTCTTCCCGGCTTAACAACTGCTACCCAAAATTCTGGGGCACCTTTTCCTTTACCCATTCTGGTTTCAAGAGGTTTTTTAGACACAGGCTTGTCGGGAAAAATTCTGATCCACACTTTACCGTCTCTTTTCATTTTTCTAGAAAGAGAAATTCGACATGCTTCAATTTGCCTGCTGGTAATCCAGTGCGGTTCCAAAGCTTTTAATCCGAAATCACCGAAAGCAACGCTGCTGCCGCGGGTTGCTTTTCCGGCCATTCTACCACGCTGTGATTTTCTAAATTTTACTCTTTTAGGCATTAACATATTAAAAAAACTCCCGGTATTTTATTCAGTAACTCTTTTTCCTAAAATTTCACCACGGCAAATCCAAACCTTAATTCCGATTGAACCGTAAACAGTTTCTGCTCTTCCATTTGCATAATCAATATCTGCTCTAATAGTATGCAGCGGAATTCTTCCTTCTTTGTATTGTTCAGTACGCGCCATTTCAGCTCCGCCCAAACGTCCTGCGCACATTATCCTTATTCCTTCAGCACCCATTCGCATTGCAGCTGTAATTGCCATCTTCATTGCTCTACGGAAAGAAATTCTTCCTTGAAGCTGGTTGGCAATATTTTCTGCAACTAAATACGCATCTAATTCCGGTCTCTTAATTTCTGAAATCTGAATCTTAA
>CAZRMA010000404.1:0-4024 GCA_964600655.1 uncultured Ignavibacteriaceae bacterium | reverse complement strand
TTTCATAGCGGATTTCATGTCTTCAGTAATCTTTGTTTTTAAATCCATTTAACACCTATTAAATTGAAAAAGGCAGGAAAGTTGTAAAACCTGCCTGCCTTAAATATCTTTTTCTTAATTATAATTTTAAATTTTTAATCTTGCGGAATAGTTAATACGCAAACAAGAGGCCTTCCTCAATTCCTGTTGAACATCGGTAATTAAACCCATATCAACTCCTTGATCTACTCTTAATGAAACAATGACTTGTGGTAGTTCCTGTCTCTTTGCATACATTATTGGCTGAATATCTTTAAGCTTAACTAAGCTGTCATTTATTTGCATTCTGTCATCTTTTCCAATCCAAATGTAAGAGATCAATCTTTTGTTTTCAATCTTCTCAATGGCTTTAGCGTCTGGGAGTTTATAATCAACCATGACATCAACTTCCCTTAAGGTAGTAGTAACCATAAAGAATAGCAGCAACATAAAAACAATATCAGGCATAGATGCAGTAGGAATCTCTTGTTTAGTATTTGCCCGTCTTTTTTCAAATTTCATTATTATTTTCCCTTAGCTTTTTTTAACACTTTCCGGTTCAGCAATTGAAATGATGATTGGAATTTTATCTTTAACAACATCCTGTTGTTCAGGTGCTAAATCGTTAAATTTTCTACCATACTGCCCGTTTGAATATTCATCTCTGACTTCGAAGTAAGCTAGCTTAATTTGGTCTAAAGCTTGAATATAATCATTATACCTTGTTTTTCTATCTGTCTTTAATGAAACAATCAATTTCTTATTTGCTGGAACATCAATTTTTGATTTTATCCTAGCCTCCAGATTATTTTTAATCTGGAATAATGATGTTTGAACTCCATCAACTAACACGTCCCCATTTTCATTAACAAGTACTGCAGCCATTCTATCTTTGGAAATTGGTGCTACTTCCTGATTTTCCTGATACTCCGGTAAGGTTAAACCTAATCCAGTATCCACATCAATTACAGTTGCAACAAGAAAGAACAACAAGAGTAAAAAAGCTATATCAGCCATTGAACTGGTGGGTATAGACGCTTCAGCTATTTTTCTTTTTTTGATCATTGCTAAATATCGATTTAAATTTTATTAAATAATTAAACTATTTTTTTCCCGGTTTTAATTTCATACAAAGCATCAATTAATTCAATTGAGCTTTCTTCCATATCACCAACTAATCGATCTATTCTAGAAATAAAATAATTATAAAATACTTGAAGAATCATAGCAACCACAAGACCGAACAAAGTGGTTAAAAGAGCAACAGAAATACCTTCTGCAACAATTGCGGGAGAAATTTGAGCAGCTTCTTTAATTGAGTCGAATGCCTGGATCATACCTTGAACTGTTCCTGTAAAACCAAGCATAGGAGCAATTGTTATAAAAGTAGAAATCCAAATCATTCCTCTTTCAAGGAAACTCATTTCGATACCGCCGTAAGCAATTATAGCTTTTTCAGCTGATTCAACACCTTCATCTGCTCTTAAAAGTCCTGCATGAAAAACTGATGCAACAGGGCCTCTTGTATTAGCACAAACATCCATAGCAGCTTGAACTCCACCTTCGTTCAAAGCTTTTTTCACTTTAATAATAAATCCTTTAGTGTTAACTCTTGCTCTAGAAAGCGTCCATAATCTTTCTATACAAAAAGCTAAACCAAGAACCAAGCAAACCAAAATTGGCCACATGAAAAGTCCACCGGCAATAAATTTGGTAGTTAGCCAATTTAATGCACCCATATCCTGTGTAGCACTATTTGCTTGAGCCAACACGTTTACGATTGACGAAAATATTCCTGTAAATTCCATTGAGAGTAACCTCCAAATATATATTAATAATTGACGCTTAAGGAGAAGAAAGGCTCCAAAATATTCTTAAAAAGATGATGCTACAATAATGATTTCAAAAAACAAAGTCAACAAATTATTTAATCTAAATGCTATTTATTATCATTTATTAACACTTAAATCAAACATAACTAGAATTATCCTTCATGCCACATTTCCTTATGAAATCTCAAATCTGTTTTTCAGTTGAATAATATTTCCCGAAATAAAGTTGAAGTTTGAAAATATACTATATGCAAGTTCAGCTATTTCAGCAGGCTTTATCCAGCCAGGGAAATCACTTTCGTTTCCCCATGAACGATTTGCCGCCGTATCAATAATATAAGGTGCTATAGCATTAACTGATAATTTTATATTTACGCTTTCTGCAGCTAACGATTTTACTAGATGAATTAATCCTGCTTTTGCTATTCCATATGCCGAAGCTTTTGCTTGAGGAACTAAGCCAGTATAAGCGGCAGTAAAGCAAATTGATCCGCCTGCGGATTCCTTAACTAATTTCGAAAAATGTTTGGCTATCAAAAAACTTGTATTCAAATTAATACTGAGCATTTTACTCCAATCCTCAATATTTGTTCCCCATAAATATTCACCGCCGAAGTATCCGCCTATCGTTGAATATAAAAATAGGAGTTTGTCTTTACTGGGTTGAATATCTTTAAAAGCATTACTTACATTTTCTTCAACTGATAAGTCTTGTGTTTGAATGTTAACTGCATTTTTATTTATAACGGCCTGTTCATCAGGATGAGAAGCAAATAAGTATATTTTATCATAATCCTTATCTAACATTACTTGAGAAATTCCTTTACCAAGTGCGCCGTTTGAACCAAAAATTAATAATTCCCTTTTCATTGATCTGCTTTAATTCTAAATCGTGCTATGACCGGAAAATGATCACTAAATCCTCCCAAGTATTTTCTACCTCCATAAGTTGGGAAGGCTGTACCTTTATATTTACCTGATTGTTCAACCATAAACTCAGGTTTGAAAACTTTAAATGTTCCACATATATATTTTATGCTTCCATCTTCCAAGAAATTATTTGAAATAATTATTTGATCCAGCATATTCCAATGGTCGTGATATTTATAAGTACCTATACCATTTTTATAATCATTATAAGCAAGATTAAACAATTCTTTATTGCTCTGATTCACACTTGATTCGGTAGAATCACAAATTATTGGCTGGGCATTTAATACATTCAAAATCGAATTATCTGTAGGTTCATCATTAAAATCACCTAGTATAATAATTTTATTATTTGATGAATTATTAAATGCAGTGTCAACCGAGTTTCTTAATGTTTTTGCTGCTTCTTTTCGTTTATTTTCAGTCTCACTTTCACCTGTTCTTCGCGACGGCCAATGATTAATAAAAAGACTCAATGTATCTTTTGTTTCTTTTAGGAGTAAATCTACTTGCAAAATAAATCTTGTTTTAAAGGTATTATCATTTATTTCATGAGGAGAGATTCGAATGAGCGAAAATATATCAGCATTAAAAATTAGACCATTATCTATACCTCGTTCATCGGGTGATTCTGCATAAGCTATAATATAATTTTTATTTAATTTGATTTTTGAAACTAACTTTTGGAGCAGGCTTTCATGTTCTACCTCACATACCCCCAGAATATCCGGGCCATTTCCATTATTCATCGATGAAATAACATGAGACAAGTTTTCAAGTTTTAATTCAAGTCTTTCTTCAGTCCATTGGGCTGAGCCTGTTGGGGTAAATTCTTCATCATATTTATTTGTATCATCGACTGTATCAAATAGATTTTCGAGATTCCAGGAAGCAACAAAAATATCTTCTGATTTTTTATCTGTTTTGCAGTAAATGTTAATTGGTAAAACAAGGAATGTTAAAATAAATATTTTAAAAGCTAGCTTTTTATTAATTAGTTGTTTCATAGAAAAAGATATTTGATTTGAAATAGAAAATTTAACTTACAAAGTTAACTATATATAATTTTAAACTTCAACATTTGGAAGAAGCGGTAAACTTATATTATTATTTTTTTCAATGCTGCTGTAAAATAATCTCATTTTCTGAAGTTGCTATTAAAACCGCACCAGTTGCATCACCTGTAACATTGGTAACTGTCCTGCACATATCAAGAATTCTATCAACTCCCAATATCAACGCAA
>CAZRMA010000403.1:0-4047 GCA_964600655.1 uncultured Ignavibacteriaceae bacterium | reverse complement strand
CAATCTATTCGCTTTAATCATTTGTCCAATGAAGACGGGCTTTCAAGCAATAATGTTTACGAAATAATTCAAGACCGGCTTGGTTTCCTTTGGATTGCTACAGATGATGGGCTTAATAAATTTAACGGATACGATTTTAAAATATTCAGGCATGATCCTTCAAATAAAAATTCTCTATCAGGCAATTCAATCTGGGCTTTGATTGAAGATAGTAAGGGTAAAATATGGGCAGGAACAAAAAACGGCTGGTTAGATTGTTATGATCAGGTTACTGAAAGATTTAACAATTGGAAAATAGAATCTGATATAACCGGGGAGAATACAATAACATCTATTTATGAAGACAATGATCACTTTATCTGGATTGGAACTTATAGAAACGGACTATATCGGCTCAATCCAAAATCCGGCAAAATAAATCATTGGGCAAGCAGGCCAGGTAATGTTAAAACGTTAAGCAACAATTATATTTCTTCCATACTGCAAGACAATGAAGGAAATATGTGGATAAGCACTTATAACGGATTGAATAAGTTTAACCCGAAGTTATCCTTTAAAAATTTTCAACGCTACTATAATGAAACCGAAAATTCAAATAGTATCAGCGATAACATTGTTTGGGCCCTTTCACCATCACAAACAGATTCCAATTTATTTTGGATAGGTACAGCTAACGGCTTAACGTCATATCGAACAGTTAAAAAAGTTTTTACACAGTATAAAATTCCTAACTCGGATAACCTGCAATTTGGGACTTCCGCAGGTAACGTTATTGAAGAGTTTTCAGGCAATGAAAAAATATTATGGATTGATTCTTATGCCGGGCTAGTCAGATTAAATATTGCGAAAGGTAATTTTGAGAGATTCACTTTAGATAAGGACAATCCGTTAAGTCTTGCAGGTAATCAAATACATAATATTATTAAAGACAGGTCTGGTGTTTTATGGATTGCAACAAATAACGGTTTGAATTCTTATTCAGTATCAAGGTCGAAGTTTAATAATATCCTTTCAAGGGAATATCAATTTATTAACCCAGATTTAATTGATAGAAAAAATATCAAAACTATTGCGAAAACTTCCGACAACAGAATATGGTTAGGAACAGAAGAAGGGTTATTTTCTTTTAACAATTCTAATGAAATCAAAAAAGTAAATCGATACAACCATACAGAAAATTTAAATATCTGGTCACTTACTCCCGGAAATAATAATGAACTATGGATTGGAACTTACGGGTCAGGAATATATAAAATGGATACTCGGTCAGGAAGAATTTCACATTTTTCATATGTCGAGAATAAATATAAAACTCCTGCTGTTAGATTTAATAAATCAATATACCATGATAAGCAGAATAATATCTGGATTGGCTATTGGGGATTTGGCCTGGGGCGAATAAATGCTTCAACAGGGAAGTACGAACATTGGTTGAATGAGCCGGACAAACCGAATAGTTTAAGTCACAATGATGTTTGGGTAATTTATCAGGATAAAAAAGGAAGAATATGGATAGGGACTAATGGCGGAGGAGTGAATTTATTTGATGAGAATTCAAGTGAACAATTCTATAGATGGATATATGAAAAAAATAATCCGCAAAGTCTAAGTAGTAACAGCATATATTCTATATGTGAATCGTCAAGAGAAATAAAAGATTCTAATTTGAATTATACCGTACTGTGGATTGGAACGAACAACGGATTAAACAAATTTGAAATAAATAATTCAGATACTTCCCTTAATACAACAAAACCCGTAGTAAAGATATGGCACTATACAACAAAAGATGGCCTGGCTGATAATTCTATAAGCTGTATAGTTGAAGATAACGCCGGTAATCTTTGGCTGGGCACTAATTCAGGGATTACATTTTACGATATTACGAAAAACGAATTTATAAATTTTAACAAAGCAGACGGCATCGTTGGGGGAAGCTTTTACTCATCCTCGGTATATAAAGATAAAAACGGTATTATCTTTATGGGAAGTACTTCAGGGCTAAATTGTTTTTCACCTAATGAAATAAAACTTTCTAACTTTGTGCCTTCTGTGTTAATAACTGATTTTATGATTTTTAATGAACCGGTAAAAGTAAATGAAAATTCAATTTTGCATTCAAGCATACTTTATACAAATAATATAACTTTACACTATAAACAGAATGTTTTCTCCTTTCAATTTGCTGCTTTGGATTATTCTTCCCCGCAGTCTAATCAGTACGCTTACAAGCTGGAAGGGTTTGACAAAGAATGGGTGCAAAGTAATTCTAGGCGTTTTGTTACTTATACGAATTTAAATCCCGGCGAATATACATTTAAAGTTAAAGCAACAAATAGTGATGGAATTTGGAGCAATAACGTTAAAGCTTTAAAAGTAATAATCACTCCTCCCTGGTGGCAAACACCCTGGGCAATTGGATTATATGTTTTAATATTTCTTCTTGGTGTTTCTGCAATAATTAAATTCCAATCTTACCGGACGCATTTGCAGCAAGAATTAAAACTACAGGAGTTTGAAGCCGAACATCTTCGTGAAATTGAAAATATGAAGTCACGATTCTTCGCGAATCTTTCACATGAATTCAGAACTCCATTAATGTTAATTAAAGGGCCACTTGAGCAGCTTATAAATGGAAGAATTAAAGAAAACCTTCAAAAGCATTATCAAATGATCTTACGAAATGCTGAAAAACTTCAGAATCTGATTGATCAATTACTAGAACTTTCACAACTCGAAGCCGAGACGATTCCGCTGGATATGCAGAGGCATGATCTTGTAAAATTAATTAAAGGATTTACGTATTCTTTTATTCCATTGGCTGAACAAAAATTTATTAACCTGAATTTTAATTCTTCTGTTGAAAGCATAATTGCTTTGATAGATAAAGATAAAACAGAAAAGATTATTAATAATTTACTTAGTAATGCTTTTAAGTTTACGCCTGTAGGTGGGAATATTAATGTGAAAATATCGATAGAGAATGAAAGAACCCAGAGTTTCGCAAAAATAGAAATTAAAGATTCAGGAATCGGGATACCCGAAGAATATCAAAATAAAATTTTTAACAGGTTCTACCGCATTGAGAATATAAAAAACGAAAATTATTCAGGCTCAGGAATAGGTTTGGCTCTTGTAAAGGAATTAGTAACTCTACATAAATGGGATATTATAGTTCAAAGTGAAGAAGGAATTGGAACAACTTTTACTTTAATGATACCACTAAAAGAAGAATTTGAAGATGAAAATAAAAATGTAATCTCTGCTAACTATCTCTTAAAAGAAAGTGAAAGAATTGATGATAAAGAATTAATCAATGATCAACTAATTGAAGAAAATCTACCGGTGAAACAGATGAGTACTAAACCGGTTGTTTTGTTTGTTGAAGATTCCGATGATGTAAGAAGCTATGTACATGATTTATTAAAACAGGATTATGAAGTCCTACTTGCTGGGAAAGCAAAAGTAGGAATTGAACTGGCATTGAAAAATATGCCTGAGCTTATTATCAGCGACATTATGATGCCGGAAATGGATGGCATTGAATTTTGTCATCGAATAAAAAATGATTGGCAAACCAGCCATATCCCCGTAATTATTTTAACCGCTAAAGCAACAGAGGAGAGCAAAATAGAAGGGCTTGAAACCGGCGCGGATGATTATTTAACAAAACCATTTAATGCGGAAGAGCTTTTTGCAAGAATAAAAAATCTGATAGAACAACGGAAAACTCTACGGGAAAAATTCAGTAAGGAAATAAATATTAAACCAGGGACGTTATCCAATAACTCCATTGATAATGAATTTATGAAAAGGGTTTTAAATTCAGTTGAAAGTAATTTACATGATAGTAATTATAATACTGAAAAGTTTGCTGAAGAACTTTTTGTCAGCAGACGCCAGCTTCATAGAAAGCTATTGGCAATAACCGGGCAAACACCTGGAGAATTTATAAGAGTTTTTAGACTTAAACGAGCAGCACAAATGCTGATTGAAAAAAATCTAAACGTAACTCAAATCGCTTATGAAGTTGGATTTGAAAGCCCT
>CAZRMA010000402.1:0-4053 GCA_964600655.1 uncultured Ignavibacteriaceae bacterium | reverse complement strand
CAATAAAAAACTTTCCCTATGAAATAATAAAAACAGATTTATCACCAGGCGATACTTTGCTATTGCTAAGCGATGGATTTCCTGAATTGAAAAACGAAAGTAATAGCCAATATGGGTATGAAAGAGTTAAAGAATCGTTTAGTCAAGCTGTGGAAAAACAACCGGAACAAATTATTAATCATTTGAAAGAAGAAGGTTCAAAGTGGGTTAATGATAAAGACTCTGATGATGATGTAACTTTTGTGGTAATTAAAGTAAAATAATTTATTGGAAATTTAATGACAAAATATTTTGCAACTCATTTTACAAACAGATTCAAATTAGCAACATGCATAGTTTGTTTTGCGTTTTTTTTATTCTGCATAACAACATTTAACTATGCGCAGCGAAACTACTTGTTTGAAGATATCTCTGTTCCCGAAGGTCTCTCAAATTCTGTTGTAAATAATTTCTTTCAGGATAGTAATGGTTTTCTCTGGGTTTCAACTGCAGATGGACTTAACAGATATGATGGAAATAATTTCAAAGTATTTAGAAACAATCCTAATGATTCTACCACAATACCCAATAATAGCTGTTATGCTATTACGGAGGATACTGATGGCTTTATATGGGTTGGAGTTGACGATAACATGATCGCAAAATATAATCCAAAGAATGAGACCTTTCAGAAATATGTCATAGATGCAAGAGGCATAACTAATTATTCAATATTCTATACTGCTCTTTATGACACTAAAGGTAATTTGTGGTTTGCATCTAACTATCATGGAATACAAAAATTTAACAAAGCAAAGAACAAGTTTGAACAAGTAGGACTTGATGTTTCAAATAAAAATACCCAATGGGGTAATATTTACAGTATAATTGAATTAAAGAATGGAAATATTATAGCTGCCGACTATGTAAATGGCATAAAAATATACAATGAAAAACTTAATTTATTTCAGCCTTATTACCTAAATGAAAATTATAGCCCAAATGGAATTTACGCAGCTTATAAAGATAAAGCAGGGAATATTTGGTTTGGCGGCGGCATTAAGCAGCTAATAAAATATTCACCTTCTTATCATACGATTGATTATTACAATCCATTAACAATCATTAAAAATCGTACAAATCATGATATGATCACAGGTATAACGCAAGATGTAGATGGATTTATATGGATAGGAATTTATGACCAGGGACTTTATAAAATTGATCCTGATACAAAAGACATCAAGGAATATAATTTCAGTGAATTGGGCTTAAATAATTCGAATCGCTATGTAATTTCGAATATTTATAAAGATAAATATGGAGTTATCTGGATTAGTTTTTGGAGCGGCGGTATTGTAAAATTTGATCCACTGCAAGAACCATTTACTTTTAATAAGTTCAATAATATTGATGGTGAAGTTTCAAATACAAATTTTTCGACAGTAATTTCAGGTATACCAAAAAGTAAAGAAATAACTGTGGGAACATTCCAAAATGGTTTATTTACTTATAATCTTGAAAATCATCAGTTCAATAAATTAGAATTCAAACTAGAAAATTCAAGTATAACAGATGGAAGAATAAATATTCAGGGCCTTGCAGATGATAATGAAGGGAATAAATGGTTTGCATATAATAATCTTGGATTACATACGATTGATAAGAATAATAAATTAACAATCTATAAATCACCATATAAAAATAAAACTACAGCATATTTTGTAAAATCTATTAAAACTGATTTATCCGGTAATATTTGGATTGCTTCGAGATGTGGATTTGAGAAATATAATCCCATTCAAAACAGATTCACACTTTTGCCGACCATAATGAATAAAACTATGAGCAGCAATCTTAACTCTAGAATTCATAAAATAGCTGATTCACAAGAACCAATATCCTCTTTGTTAAAAGTTGGTGAAGCATCAAATTTGGAAAAAACATTTTCTTTGAATCACGACCAAAAAGTATTAATAATTTGTATCGGTGAAGGGACATTGAGTAATGGCCTTTATTTCGGGGATGCAGGTTCGCTTTTAAACGGCGATGGCAAATTAATTTGGTCTATGAATAATTTATTCAGCACATTTAATGACGGGGGAGGGTTTAAAAATAGGATTGCGCTTGGTTGTTTGAATTTGAAGAGTGGACATTATAAAATCACCTATGCAACGGATGTCGGCCATTCTTATGGACACTGGAACGTAATACCTCCTCCAGATTCAATGTGGTATGGAATTCAAGTATTAAGCTTGAGTGACTCTGATTATAAAATAATTAATGAATTAAATGAGAAAGAAATTAACTCTTCTAAATTTATGCCTATGGAAGTTGGAACGAGTATTGAATTCAGTAAAAAATATAATAATGTACTTTGGTTAGGTTCAGACTTAAATGGATTCTTTAAATATGATTTGTCAACCGGAGATTTTAGGCAATACAATTTTAATTCCAAGAATGCTAATTCATCTGAAAATAGCATTCGTGATATTCTGGAAGATAGTGAAGGGATATTATGGGTTACCAATGGAAACAGTTTACTGAGATTTAATCCTGACACTGAAAAAATAGAAACATTAAATAAAAAAGACGGGCTTCCTTCTAATCAAATAAATTCTTTAGTTGAAGACAATCAAGGGAATTTATGGTTAAATACTTCTGCTGGTTTATCAAAGTTGAACAAAAATGCTCCAAGAGATAAATTGAATTTTGTGAACTTCGACATCCGAGATGGACTTCCAGGATTCAGTAATAGTACGGCGAGTTGGATAAATAAAGATGGAGAAATTTTTCTGGGATGCAATGATGGTATTGTGTCGTTCTATCCTGGTAAAATAAATGAAACTAAACCGGATGTAGTTGTAGAAGATATAAAAGTTTCTGATATATCACTTAAATCAGATTCGTCATTTATAAAACTTGAAAAAAGTGTGATGAAAATTAATGAACTGGATCTTTCATATCAGCAAAATAATGTCTCCTTTGAATTTGCTTCTATTCATTTTTCAAGGCCAAAGAAAAATAAAATAATGTATATGCTGGAAGGATTTAATAACCGTTGGAAATCCACAGATAGAAATTTTGTTTCATTCACAAATTTGAGTCCGGGTGATTATACTTTAAGACTAAAAGGTTCTAACGGTGATGGTATTTGGAATGATAAAGAAAGAGCAATAAAAATAATAATTTCTCCACCCTGGTGGAAAACCTGGTGGGCGTATTCAATTTACTTTTTTGGCTTTTTTGGAATTCTTGGAGGTGTTAGAAAATTTGAACTAGAGAGAAGAAAAGAAAAAGAAAACAATAAACTTCTTCAGCTAGAGAACGAACGTAAAACTAAAGAACTTGAAGAAGCACGCCAGCTGCAACTATCAATGCTTCCCAAAACAATTCCAACTCTCCCCCACCTCGATATTGCTGTCTACATGAAAACTGCTACGGAAGTCGGCGGCGACTATTATGATTTTAATGTTGGCTTTGACGGGACTCTTACTGTAGCAATTGGTGATGCAACCGGTCATGGAATGAAAGCCGGAACAATCGTTTCAATGGCTAAAGCTTTATTTGCTTCCAACGGTTCAAAGCTTGATATGAAAACATATTTTAATCAGAGCAGCGATGCGTTAAAAGAAATTGAGCTTGGCAGACTAATGATGGCATTTATGATGATTAAAATAAATAATAATAAATTTGAAATTTGTAACGCTGGTATGCCTCCCCTATTTATTTTTAGAAAACATTCAAACGAAGTTGAAGAAATAATGTTAAAGGGAATGCCTTTAGGCGCTATGAAAAATTTCCCTTATGAAATCAGAGAAACTGAAATATCATCAGGCGATACTTTGCTATTACTAAGTGACGGATTTCCTGAATTAAAGAATGAAACCGGTGAGCAGTATAATTATAGCCGCGTTAATAAATCTTTTGAATCAGTTGCGGAAAAACAACCGTTAGATATTATTGATTATTTAAAAGAAGAAGGATCGAATTGGCTCAATGGAAGAGAGCCTGATGACGATGTAACTTTTGTGGTAATTAAAGTAAAATAATTTATTGGAAATTTAATGACAA
>CAZRMA010000401.1:0-4072 GCA_964600655.1 uncultured Ignavibacteriaceae bacterium | reverse complement strand
TGCTTATTGGATGAGCCGCGATCAAAGACTGCACGATAACTGGGCTGTTTATTTTACGCAGCAGCTTGCTGAAGAAAAAAAAGAAAACTTTTGTATTGTGTTTTGCCTCGTCCCAAATTTCCTTGAAGCAACTATTCGCCAATATGGATTTATGCTAAAAGGCCTGCAAGAATTAGAATTAGAAGCTGGAAAATATAACATTCCTTTTTTCTTACTAACTGGAAATCCGGATGATGAAATACCCAAATTCATAAAAAAAAATAAAGTCAGTAATCTTATTTCAGATTTTGATCCGTTGAAAATAAAAAGAATTTGGAAAAGAGACGTAGCAAAAAAAATTGATATTCCATTTTACGAAGTTGATGCACATAATATTGTTCCATGTTTGCATGTATCCAACAAATTAGAATTTGCTGCTTATACAATTAGGCCAAAGATTAATAAATATCTTCATGAATTTTTAGATTTGTATCCTGAATTGAAAAAGCAAAAAAAATCCGAAAGTTTTTCTTCTGATAAAATTGTTTGGGAAAAAATTAAAAATAGTCTTCAAATTAATTTTGATGTTAAAGAAGTAAATTGGATTGACCCTGGTAGTATTGAAGGATTAAAAATGCTTGAAGATTTTTTGGAAAATAAGTTAGAGATTTATAACGAAGATAGAAATGATCCTAATAAAAACGCACAGTCAAATCTTTCTCCATATCTTCACTTTGGACAAATTTCAGCACAAAGAATTGCTATAGAGACACAATTACATCATGGCAAGTCCGAATCTGAAAAAGCATTCCTAGAAGAATTGATTATAAGGAGAGAATTATCCGACAACTTTTGTTATTATAATAAAAATTATGATTCATTTAATGGATTTCCAGATTGGGCAAAAAAAACTTTAAACGAACACAGAAAGGATAAAAGAGAATTTGTGTATTCACTTGAAGAATTTGAAAAAGCGAGTACTGATGAAGATTTATGGAACGCTGCTCAAAGTAAATTAATTTCGACTGGAAAATTACACGGCTATATGAGAATGTACTGGGCAAAAAAAATATTGGAATGGAGTGAATCCCCGGAAGCAGCACTTAAAATTGCCATTTTCCTAAACGATAAATATGAACTTGATGGCAGAGATCCCAATGGGTATGCCGGCTGTGCCTGGTCAATTGGGGGAACTCATGATAGAGCATGGGCTGAAAGAGAGGTTTTCGGTAAAATTCGTTATATGAACTTAAATGGTGCAAAACGCAAGTTTGATGTTGATACTTATATTAATACTATATCCGCTCAGCGACTGCAATAATTCCAATTAAAATCTCTATAATGACTAATTTTACGAGATTAGATACATAAAAATCTAATAATATGCATTATTTCGACTTAACATTTTTGGAATAATTATTGTTCTAAAGGGGTTTTTATAATTAAAATTGAAATTTTGAAGAGCTATTACATTTCAGATGATTAAAACAAAAGGGCGATTTCAGAAATTACCATATAAATTAACACTGGTTTTTGCAGTGTTTGGATTTGTAGTATTATTATTTGCTTATCTGGTTCTAACAGGAAATTTCCAAGAAAAAACTTTTTCAGATTTCTATGCGAGAAAAGATATTCTTACAAGAAGTTTGGTGTCAAATGCCCGGTATGAATTATTAATAAATGAAAAAAAACGAACATACAATACGCTTAAAGATTCTTCAAGACTTAAAGAGTTCAAATACCTGGTTTTAACAGATGATACAGGCAAAGTTCTTTTCGATTATAATTTATCATTTGCTGATTCATTTAATTATTCTTCGATAAAAGCCCCAGCAAGTTTACCGATTAATACAACTATTTATGGGCTTATAAACCCGTTAAAAGATTATAAATTATTAAGAGATTATTTGCCGATATCAGTTCGAGATAATCTATTAGGTAAGTTATATTTTGGAATTTCAATTGAAAATTTGAGTCAGGAAATTTCAGAATATAATTTTAATCTTTCTGTGGGTGGATTATTTTTATTTTTCTTAAGTGTAATCCTTGTATATGTCGTTACTAAAGTTTTTACGCGTCCGATTGATAATATACTAATGGTTACCGAAGAGATTTCCAGCGGGCGTTACGGGGCACGATCCAATTATTTGGGCGAAAATCAGATTGGTGACCTTGCCCATTATGTAAACAGGATTGCACATAATATTGAAACTATGTCTAAACAGAATGAAAGCTTAAATAGGCAGCTTAAAGTTGTTATGAAAGATAAACTGGGTGAGCTTAATTTTGAAATCAATCAGCGAAGAATGGCGGAATTCTCACTTAAAAAAAGCGAAGAGCAATTTCGTTTGATGTTCGAATTAGCGCCTATAGGAATGTTTATAAGTTCGACTGATAGAGTTATTAAAAAAGTTAACCAGGCATTTTGCAGTACGGTTGGATATTCTGAAGAAGAATTAACAAAAACCAATTATGCAGAAATCACTTATCCAGATGATCAGATGGAAGATTTGGCTCTGCATAACGAACTGTTAAATAATAAAGTTGAAAACATAACTTTTGAAAAAAGATTTATTACTAAAAACAACAAAGTAATTTATGCTATACTGAAATCGGTTTTACTCAGAGATGAAAAAAATAAGCCGTTACATTTTATTGAACAGATTCTAGATATAACTGAGCGCAAAAGAACTGAGCAGGAATTAATTGCAGCAAAAGAAAAAGCTGAAGAATCCGATAGATTAAAAACGGCATTTCTTGCACAAATGTCGCATGAAATTCGAACTCCGCTTAATATTATTCTTAATGCAACCCCCCTTATTGCAGATGAATTTGTAAATGGTATTGATGATGATACAGCAATTTTATTAGATTCTGTTAACAGTGCTGGCAAACGGCTGCAGCGAACAATTGATATGATTTTAAATATGTCTTCAATTCAATCAGGCAATTACAAGCCCGATAATGAAATGATTGACATTAATGTTGAGCTAAGAAAATTAGTTGAAGAATTTAAACCGCTCTGTCAGGACAAAAATCTTGGATTATTTTTCTTTAATGAAACAAAAGAAGCAAAGGTTTATGCAGACCGTTATACTGTAATTCAAAGCTTTCAAAACCTGATTCATAACTCAATTAAATATACAATTCGAGGAAAAATAGATGTAGTTATTTTTAAAGATGAAGAAAATCATGTAAACGTAAATATATCCGATACCGGTATTGGAATGTCTGAAGATTATTTATCCAAATTATTTCATCCATTCTCCCAAGAAGATACAGGGCATAAAAGAGAGTTTGAAGGCAACGGTCTGGGATTAGCATTAGTTAAAAAATATCTTGATTTAAATCAAGCAGAAATTTTAGTGAAAAGTAAAAAAGAAGTTGGGTCAACATTTACAGTTACTTTTGACAATCAAAATGGGCAGATAGCCTAAAAATAAGACAAAAATAATAGGTCAAAATTTAGAACATACATCCTGGTATCACCTCAGGGCAGCAATCACAATATCTTATCCAGTATTCGTTACGATTTGTTAGAATAGTAAATAGCATTTTTAATCGAGCATACTTTTCTTAAATTTACGCTTCCAAAATCTCTAAAAAATTATTTTCTAAAAATGAAGAACTATAGAGTATTACTATTTTATAAATATGTGAAGGTAGATGATCCCGAAAGGTTCATGAATGAACATTTAGAATTTTGCTTTCAAAATGAGATCAAAGGAAGGGTATTTATTGCTAGCGAAGGAATAAACGGGACAGTTTCCGGAACAGTTGAGAATATTAGCAAATACAAAAATAATTTAACAAGCTATCCGTACTTTGAAGATATTATTTTTAAGGAGGACGAAGCGGATGAGCATGCTTTTTTCAAAATGCATGTAAGAATTAAGAAAGAAATTGTAAACTCCAATTTGCAGGAGGTAGATTTTAATAATGCCGGAAAACGATTAACTCCTGAAGAGCTTTTAAAATTTTATGAAGAAGGAAAAGAATTTATTATTGTTGATGCACGAAATAATTATGAAAGTAATATCGGCAAATTTAAAAATGCTATCACACCTGACATAAAAAATTTCCGCCATTGGCC
>CAZRMA010000400.1:0-4072 GCA_964600655.1 uncultured Ignavibacteriaceae bacterium | reverse complement strand
CTCTTTTGGTTTTAAATGGGAAGAAGTTAAATCACTCAATATCGGTTTAATAAGCGTTGATATTACAAACAAAGAAGAGAAAGATTTTAAGATTGATCTCTAAAAGCTAGATTATGAAATCGTTGTTGAATTGAAGAAGCGTTTATTATCAATAGCAGAAAAAATAAAACCGGTTGCGGCTTAAATATATCCCCAAACTAAGCACACTTTCACCTATCTCCACTACATTTTCTATAAAGTTCTCAACCAGCAGGTTAATTATGTACTCTTTCTTGAAAGATAAAATTATTGATTAGCAATAAATCCGTTGATTATAAGTTTGCAGATATTCATATTGAAACTATGATGCAATTCAATAACCGCCAAACCGGGGGCAATGATGAAAGATAAAGGATCAGCATTCTGCATAGCACTTTTTGTAATCTATTTTACCAACATATGTTTTAGCCAAGAAAATAAATATCCTCTACTATTGGAAAGCTATAACCAGGCAAATTATGTGGAAACTTATCGCACTTTTCCTTCACAAATAACTATTCAAAATAATGTGATTCAGCCTTCGCAATATTTTCAACTTTTAATTAAAGTAATTAAAGATATTGAAGCAAAAAATAATCAATCAAACTATAGTGGAACGTGGTTGATGCCGGATAGTTTATACCCTTCGATTGAATTAAGTCCGGATATTTACAGCCGTATGATTAGCAGGGCGGAATACATTCAACTTTTTAATAGCCTGTTAACAATTTATCCCGAGAATTCAAAATTACCGATGGAATTTACTTTCAGAAACCAGAGGTTCAGGTTTATTGATGCTTATTATCTTGCGCTTGTTGTAAGCAGGTTTTACTATTCATACGGATATTTACCCACTATAATTGATCCAAAAGTAGCAACGCCAAAAGGAATTTTCCCCTGGGATGCGCCGGATGATAAGCTGCAATATTTAAGCAGTATTCAAAACGGAGAAGGCGTTGACTATCTTAGATATTCCGAATATTACGAGAACAGTTCTATGGATTATGAATATTATAAACTAGGTAAGGAAATTATAGGAAATGTGACAGATCAGTATTCTGCGGGGAGCTTAATTTATGACTATGTAAATACTGTATATTATAAAACTCCATATGGAGTTAATTATGATTTTGAAAATAATTTTGGATTTGTATATAATTCCTACGAGAAATTACGTTATATGCAGGGAACCAGCGGCACACCACAGGGTCCTAAGTATGGGCTTTACCCGGCAATTGGCATCCCTTATGGTTATGATGAACGTGGTTATGGTTCAGCTGCTTATATTAATAATCACGGTTGGATAAATACTGAGTATCACACAGCTTATGGAAGTGATTATCTCCAGAATCCTTTTGTTAGATATATTACTACTAGTGTCCACTGCCAACTGATCCAAATGTTTTAAGTATTAACCCGGGTAATAATGTAATTAAAGGAATAAATAATATACTTAAGCTTTCTTCAGCTACTTCAGGAACAAGAGCATTTTGGGTGAACCCGAACGATGTAATTACATATGGCGCTGACTCGTTGATTCAATCCGCAAAGCATGGTGGATTTAATACTATAATTGTTACAGTTAAATCATTCCTGGGGTATCTATATTTTAATTATACTGATCCACTGCCGCAGTCTCAAAGAGTCAAAGAAGATGTCCTGACATCACTTCCGCAACTGGCAAAAGCCAATGGGATAAAATTACTAGTAGGGATTCATAATCTTTCTGATTATGTATATATAAATCAAATCGGTTGCGATTGCGGACTTAAGTTTCTTGCTGGCTGGGCTTCAGGCGCTTCAACAAACTTTTTTGTTACTCCTTGTAGCCAGGATCATAAAGCATACACAAAAGATATAATAAAGCAGCTATACGAAAAATATGACATTGATGGAATTGTATTTATGAGGAATTATACATACTACAACGGCTGGGGGAATTCAGAATGTGCCGCAAATGTTCCTGCAGATAAAGCAGCCTGGGAAAAATATCTTGCCGATTATGTAAATGAACTCGGTTCTTATGCAAAGAGCCTGGATAATAAAAGGCAAACTTATTATTTGACTGCCAACGAAATAAATATTATCGGAACAACATATACACAATCCTGTGAAGAACCTGACCCAAACACAATTGATTCTAATGCAATTGACGGAATTATTCTTGCTGTAAATGGTTTTACATGGCTCTTCGATGAAAGCAATACTGATTTTAACAACATCTATAACAAATATATCTCATCAAATCATCCGATTTATATTACAGCTTCACTAAGTAAAGAATGGGAATATCCACCTGAGTTTTACAGGGGAATTGCAAGATACTACGCTGGTTTAAATAGTTCAGGCATAATTATAACAGCTAATAATTCGGGAGAAGGGGAACTTGGTCCGGCTTTTGTGAAGCAACACTATGGTAAGCTTAACGAAATTAAATTTACAGTTCCGCCACCTGCACAAGATAATATAACTTCAACAGAAGATGGTAAAAATGATACGCATCATATACCGGAGAATATTAGTCTGTATCAGAATTATCCAAACCCTTTTAACCCGATAACTACAATAAATTATTCTATTCCTGCAACCTTGTATGTTACCCTTAAAGTTTATGATTTGTTGGGAAGGGAAGTAGCTAAGCTCGTTCATGAGGAAAAACCACGAGGTGTTTATAAAGTTAATTTCGACGGGAGTAAGTTGTCCAGCGGAATTTATTTTTATCGTTTGCAGGCCGGGAGTTTTTCAGAAACAAAAAAAATACTTTTAATTAAATAGCTAAATCAATTTCTTTACCTTCTCCATAATTTTCTCAATAGGCAGTTCAAGCATGCATTCGTGTTTGTAAGGGCACGCCAGCTTATTGCAAATAATACAGAAGAGGTCGTCCTTGTTTATAAAATCGGAATTTGGGGCATAAGGTCTGTGACTTTTGGGGCTGGTCGGACCAAAAATACCTAGTGTGGGGACACCGAGAGCAGCAGAAATATGCATCGGCCCCGAATCATTAGCTAGTACAAGGTTACACTTTTTTATAAGAGCGCTCATCTGCTGTAATGTTGTTTGTGGTGCGAGTATTGTCAATTCAGAGATTCCTTTTTTTATAAATTCTGAATCCTTTTCATCTCCCGGTCCCCAGAGTATTAAAAACTTTACTCTATATTTGTCCGAAATCGCTTTACATATTTCAACCCACTTAACAGCGTCACATCTTTTTGATTCCCATCCTCCTGCGGGAATTATGCCCACAATTATTTTATTCTTCTGAAAATTATTTCCTATAAAGTCTCCTGCAAATTTATCGTTCTCATCAGAAACGAAGTATTGAATATTCTTAGAAATGATTGGAACATTCATTGCCTTCAGAATTTCAAGATTATGCTCAGCAGCGTGTCCTTTTCCTCGTCCGGATGTTGCTTTGATATTGTAGGCATATTTTCTTCCGCGATATGCAAATCCAACCCTGTATTTTACTCCTGATAAAAATGTTATCTGAGCACTCCGCGGATTGGACCAGAGGTCGAGTATCATATTATATTTCTCTTTCTTTATTCTCAAAGCAACTATTAATGGGAATTCAGTTTTACCCATTGTCAAAACTTTGTTGATGTTGGGATTGTTTTCCAATACAGGTTTAACGAACGGTTCAGTCAGGTAATCGATTGTAGCGGAAGGGAAGTGCTGTTTTAAATTATCGATTACAATAGTGGAAAGAACTACATCCCCGATCCCACGTGGTTTAAAGCAGAGTATTTTATTTATTTTGGATTTATCAATTTCCATTTCTAATGTTCAATAAAATCTTCATCGTTATATTATGAATGTATTATCATTTAGAAGATTCTTCGTCACTCAGAATGATTTAATAAATTCAAAACCCAAAACCTGCCTGCCGGTAGGTAGGTAGGTTTAATATTCATAATCCAACATTCCATTTAATGTGCGTCGAGCCAATTTCTTCCCACACCTGTTTCAACTACAATCGGAACTTTCATGGGCATTGCATTTTCCATCATTTCTTTTATTAATGGAGTAAGTTCTTTCACTTCGTCTTTGT
>CAZRMA010000399.1:0-4100 GCA_964600655.1 uncultured Ignavibacteriaceae bacterium | reverse complement strand
TTATAATTGATTTTAAAGACTTATTGTCAGTCTGAGCCTGTCGAAGATTGACAATTCTTTGAAAGTTCTCATCCCGATTTTATCGGGACTCAGTGTAACAGAAAAACAACTTTAAAGATAGCATATAACAGATATTAACTTTTATTAAAAGATATTTGTTCACAAACAAATAGGAACATAGGGCTTATTAATGATTAAAAAAGGAAAACCAAAAAAAGTATTGATACTTGGCTCAGGCGCTTTACAAATCGGGCAAGCTGGAGAATTTGATTATTCGGGCAGCCAGGCGATTAAAGCATTAAAGGAAGATGGAATATCTACGGTTTTAATAAATCCGAATATTGCCACGATACAAACTTCGGAAAACTTTGCTGACAAGGTTTATTTCCTTCCCATTAAACCTGATTTTGTTGAAAAAATAATTGTGAAAGAAGAACCTGACAGCATACTGCTTCAGTTCGGCGGACAGACTGCTTTGAATGTTGGTGTTTCACTGTATGAAAGCGGAATCCTTGCGAAATATAATGTTAGAGTTTTGGGTACGCCGGTAGAAGCAATTCAAAATACTGAAGACAGACTTCTCTTTGGCCAGAAGGTAAATGAAATCGGGTTAAAAGTTGCAATAAGTGAAACTGCAACAAATGTAGATGAAGCGATCAAAGCTGCTGAGAAAATAGGTTTCCCGGTTATGGTTAGAATTGCTTACGCTCTTGGCGGGCTTGGTTCCGGAATTGTTAATAAAAAGGAAGAGCTTATTGATAAAGCAAGACGGGCTTTCACTTTTACAAAACAAATTTTAATTGAAGAATCCCTTTACGGCTGGAAAGAGGTAGAATATGAAATTGTTAGAGATAAGTACGATAACTGCATTACAATCTGTTCAATGGAAAATATTGACCCCATGGGAATTCACACTGGTGATAGTATTGTAATCGCCCCGGTACAAACTCTTTCCGCAAAAGAAAATTTTATGCTTCGATCCATAGGGATAAAATTAATCCGGCATCTTGGTGTTATTGGTGAATGTAATATTCAGTATGCTCTTGATCCAAATTCTGATGACTACCGAATAATTGAAGTGAATGCACGTTTAAGCAGAAGCTCGGCGCTTGCTTCTAAAGCAACTGGCTACCCGCTTGCTTTTATAGCTACAAAGCTGGCTCTTGGATATGCTTTAAATGAAGTTGAAAACATTATTACTCAGGAAACATCCGCATGTTTTGAACCAGCACTTGATTATGTTGCTTTAAAATTTCCGCGTTGGGATTTACAAAAATTTAAATATGTCACCACACAACTAGGATCCGAAATGAAATCTGTTGGCGAAGTCATGTCGCTTAGCAGATCATTCGAAGAGGTTCTTCAAAAGGCAATTAGGATGCTTGATGTGGGCTTAGTTGGATTTGTTGGTAATGAATTAGAGTTTAATGATTTGGATAAGGAGCTTGCACAGCCTACCGATAAAAGGATTTTTGCTATTGCCGCTGCTCTTCAAAAAGGTTACTCAATTGATAAAATTTATGCGCTGACAAAAATTACAAAATGGTTTTTGTACAAGATGAAAAACATTGTTGAGGCGGAATTAAAACTGAAAGGGAAAAAATTAAATTCTATTTCGCATGATTTAATGAAAGAAGTAAAAGAGCATGGATTTAGTGATTATCAAATTTCCCAACTGACTTCTTCCAACGAGCTTGAAGTTAGAGAGTATAGAAAATCATTAAAAATTATCCCTGTAGTTAAACAAATCGATACTCTTGCTGCCGAATATCCCGCGCAAACAAATTATTTGTACTTAACCTACAATGGTAACGAAGATGATATTTTATATAGTAAAGAAGAACAAGCTATTGTAAAAGACGAAAAAATTATTGTGCTGGGAAGCGGCGCATACAGAATCGGCTCCTCTGTTGAGTTTGACTGGTGCTGCGTAAATGCAGTTTTGTCTTTGAATAAAAGCGGTTACGAATCCATAATGATTAATTGTAATCCTGAAACAGTAAGTACTGATTATGACATTTGCGATAAGCTCTATTTTGAACAATTAACATTAGAACGTGTTCTTGATATTTGTGATAAAGAAAATCCAAAAGGTGTAATTGTTTCAATGGGCGGACAAGTTCCCAATAATCTTGCAATGAAATTGCATCAAGCCGGAATAAATATTCTTGGAACTTCGCCACTTCAAATCGATAACGCCGAAAACCGGCATAAGTTTTCGGGAATACTTGATAAGATTGAAGTTGACCAGCCGGAATGGGAAGAGTTAACAAGCTTAGCAGAAGCAAAAGAGTTTGCAAGAAAAGTTGAATACCCTGTTTTAATCAGGCCAAGTTACGTGCTCAGCGGCGCTGCTATGAGCATTGTCGTATCGGATGAAGAACTAGAAATATTTTTGAAAAAAGCAGCAGAGATCAGTAAAGAGCACCCTGTAGTAATTAGTAAGTTTATAACTGATGCCAGAGAAATTGAAGTGGATGCTGTTGCAGAAAACGGACAATTATTTTGCTACGCAATTTCCGAGCATGTTGAAAATGCGGGAGTTCACTCCGGAGATGCGACAATAGTTCTGCCTCCGCAAAGGACTTACCTTGAAACCATGCGCCGGGTAAAAATGGTGACAAAGCAAATTGCTAAGGAACTAGAAATTACCGGTCCTTTTAATATTCAATTCATCGCCAAGGATAATGAAGTTAAAGTAATTGAATGTAATTTAAGAGCGTCACGAAGTTTTCCTTTTGTTTCAAAAACTCTAAAAATAAATTTTATCGAGATTGCCACAAGACTAATTCTTAGAGAAAGAGTTCCGAAAATAGATAAATCATCGTTCGATGTTGATTACGTTGGGGTTAAAGCTCCTCAATTTTCTTTTACCAGATTAAAAGGTTCTGATCCGGTCCTTGGTGTTGAAATGGCATCGACAGGGGAAGTTGCATGTCTCGGCGATGATTTTAACGAAGCTTTTTTAAAAAGCTTTTTATCCACCGGATTTAAAATTCCTAAAAAAGCAGTAATGCTTTCTACAGGAACGTTAAAAGACAAAGCAGATTTACTATCAGAAACGAAAAAACTTTTTGAGATGGGATTAAAACTTTACGCAACAAAAGGGACATCAGAATTTTTAGCAAGAAATGAAATTGAGGCAGAAATATTGAATTGGCCGCTTGAAAAAGAAGAGCCCAATATAATGACATATTTGAACGAAGGAAAAATAGACTTGGTCATTAACATTCCCAAAAGTCAGGAAAAATATGAGCTTGATAATGATTATATAATCAGAAGGAAAGCTATAGATATGAATATAAATTTAATTACCAACACTCAAGTTGCCAAAAGATTTATAAAAGCAATTTATTTATACAAAGAAGAAAGTCTCTCGGTTAAAAGCTGGGATGAGTACAATTGACAAGTCAAAATTAAAAAGTCAAATATCAAAAATATTACTTTTAATTATTAGTTGTTTCTTTCCTAATGAGTCTAAATTCCGCAATAACAGGTAAATGATCCGAAGCCCCGCTTCTTAACACTTTAATTCTCACGGGTTCAAGATAAATATCTTTTTTGTTCCCATTCATATTTGAATAAAAAACGTAGTCAATTCTTTTTTCCGGGAAATCCGAAGGATAAGTAAATCCTTTTCCATTTTCTTTTTCTTCCCAGACATCTGAAAAGTTTTCTTTCATTTTTAAATATGTTCTACTCATTGATGTATCGTTAAAATCACCACAAATAATGATGGGCATATCAGGGTATTTTTTAATTTCATCTTTTATCTGATCAACACTCGAAACTCTTTCACTATCGTCTCCGCCGGCATCAAGGTGAGTTCCCATAAATAATATTTCGTTGCCCAAAAAATCAACTACAGTTTGCAGCAAACCTCTTTGTTCGCGATCTGTAATCATATTATAGTGATAATTGTATTTCACTAAAATTGGAAGTCGGGATAAAATGCCATTCCCGTATTCACCGCCTTCAAAATCAATATTCTTATCAAAATAAAAATGCATTCTTGTGATTGAGGAAAGGCTGTCCAATATTTTAATACCCAATGATCTTTCAGTTGCCTGATCAACTTCCTGCAATGCCACTAAATCAAC
>CAZRMA010000398.1:0-4103 GCA_964600655.1 uncultured Ignavibacteriaceae bacterium | reverse complement strand
AGATAATTTTAGGGAAACTAAGAAGATGGTTCTGCTTAAATAACAACGTAATAATTATAGGATTATGTTAAATCATCGTACAATTCTACTAACCTTTGTTTCATTACTAAACCAGATAATTCAGATAGTTTTTGTTTGGTGTTTACCTTTCGTTCTTTTCTTGTTTGAGGATTCGAACTTAAATACTTAATGGCTATTGCAATATCTTCTGGTTTATCGTATTCTACGTAATAATGGATTGGTCACCAAAAGATTCATATCATCAGTCTTAAGATAAGGAACTATGCCAATATCGTGATTTTTTATTAATTCTGGTATTTTTTCACGAGTAATTTTTCCATTAAGGTTTATATTTTCACCTAAATTAAGATCAGAAACCAGATTTTTCAATTTTATAAGATAACTTCCCTCATACCGACCATAAATATTCAAAATGCTGCCCGGAATTTCTTTCAACAGAATTGGAAAGGCATACTAACATTATGCAGTCTAAATCTTTTAGCTACTGATAGGATTGTTAAGCGAAAGAATGCAATTGCAACTAAGCCTATGGATTGAAGAAAACAAAAAAAATAATTCCCTTTGATGCTTGCTTTCCTGAATACCTGCACAAGACATCTACTTCTTATCCTTTATCGGAAAGTATTACTACGTTGCAACTACCATCTTATCTGGTTATTACCTCCATTAATGAAATCTTAGCCATCCTTAAAATATTTTTGGCTCTTTGTGAATAAAAGAATTAATTATTCAGGAAATTTAAATGGATTTTTATAAACGTAATTAGCGGAATTCAGACATTTACCCGCTTGAATCTCAATGTTATCTAGTTTTTCATAGTCCTGAACAATTAAAGTCCCGTCACCAGATTTTACAATGAAATCTCCATTTTGAAAAACATGCAATATTTCTCCTGGCTTTATATATGGATCAAATAATCTCGTATCAAAAGGAAAAGCTTTCCAAATTATAATTCTGGAATGTTCTAAAAAAGTAAATGACCCTGGGAAAGGTTTAGTAACTGCCCTAATAAGATTGTAAATTTCCTTAGTACTTCTATTCCAAAAAATAATACCATCTTCAGATGTTCTTTTGGGATAATATGAAGGTATTATACTTAATTGCTTTCTTAATTCAATTTTATTTTGTATCAGATTTCCCAAATTATCTTTTAATAATTTTATCATTGAAATTGTATTTTTATAATGAAGTGACTTTCCAGTATCATATGGATTAATATCAAAGATCTGAGTAGCAAGAATGTCACCATCATCTACACCTGGATTATATTTAAATAAGTTAGTAATAAATAGATCCTTATTTTGAATTATACTCCAGTTTAGGGGGCTTCGTCCTCTTCCAAACGGGAGGGCTTGAGATGAACCGTGCATACCAAAAGCACCAATATCTAATTTATTCAAAATCCACTCTGGAATTAATCTTTGCCACCCAATTACTAATAGTAAATTCATACTTATATTATCCAAATATGTTCTATCAGTATCGGATTTTAGCGAATAGGAATCGCAAAAATATGTCTCTATATTATTATTCTCAGCAAATTTAGTTAAATCCATATAGCCAGAGACCTTATTTTTTTCAGCCAAATAAGGTTTAAGAGTAATTAATAACTCTATAGGATACCCAGCTTCAATCAATGAAGACATGCACTCATACGTAGTATCTTTGCAGCCGGCAAAAATTATCTTATAATTATTTTTCATTTTTTAATCCTTCCCAAAATCCTTTTAGTTCACTTTTTAAGAATTTTTCCAATTTAAATGTGTAAGATTCCCTAAAATTCCCTATTGATTGCTCTGGCAAAATTTCATTCTCATTCCACCATATTGGATGTATAAGAATATGCAAATTCTTCCCTTGTTTGTACTCAGTACTCTCAAGTGGATCTCCAAAGCGCCATTGTCCTCTTGAATCGGAAAAATATTTATATTTTTCTAGAAAAATTGATTCATATGCGTGAGGATAAATTGATAATTCTAATTTACTGAAAAAATCTATATCAAAGGGTCTATGAAAGCTAACTGCATCTACTTTTATCCCGAAGTAATTCTGGATAAAATCTGCTTCTTTCTTGATCTGAAAGGATAATTGAGAAACTGTTTTTATTTCGTAATTTGAATAGTCAAAATGAAGACCTATGTGGTGATTATTTTCTATAATATTTTGAATATATTTTTCTTCTTCATAAGAAAAAATATTATAAAAAGGAGATTTTAGGAATAGGAAATAAGTTGCAGTAATTCCAACACTAGCCTCAATATCTGACATAATTTTAGCTTTTTCTAAAGATTGATCAATATCATGTCTGAGTAAAATGTTTTTTTTGTTAGTGTCAGGATTATACTTAGCTCTTGAAAAGGATATAAATTCATAATCTCTTAACAACGTATTCAATAATTTTTGGTAGTTGTTGTATGTAAATTTCATAAAAGAACTCCTGTTTTCAAATAATAAATTTATTAAAAAATAAAACAGAACTACAATCTATATTTTATGTTCTCACTAAATTAGTGGATAGGCTAGTGTGATATTGCTTTTCTCGCCAACAGAATTAACTAAATCTACTGAATGTTGACTTTTACAAATAATGCAAGTATTTGACTACATATATTTTACGACCATCCCTAAAGGTAAATATTCATAAGATATAATTAATAAATTTATCCATCTAATACATTTCTAATTAGTTTATGATTTTATCAAATTATTTATAATATCAACATATCGTTTATTCATCACTTGCCCTGAAATCTCTTTTATAACATTATAAGCCTGTTCAGTTCTAGATTTTCTTAGGTCAGGATTCAAGCAAAGTTTCTCTATTGCTTCGGCGAAATTTTTTGGATCTCCATATTCTACATAAGTTACACAATTATCATTTAAAATTTTATAAAGACTTATCAATTTTGTTGACACTACGGGCAGACCTGATGTAATGTATTCAAATGCCTTTGTTGGAAGACTTAAATTCGTATATTTTGTAAGGGGGGGCGGTACAATTCCAATATCATGTTGATTTATTATAGATGGGATTTGATCCCTTTCAATCACATTATGTAAAATTATGTTATTTTGTAAATTCAATTCCTCAATTAGGTTTATCAATTTTTTCTTATACCCTGGCTCATATTTACCATATATGCTAAGAGTACTATCAGGAATAACTTTAATTAAATATTTCAATGCTCTGGCTGCATTGCTTAAACCCAGTCTTTCAGCGATGTGGCCGTAATATAAAATTTTTACGCCCTTAGTAATTTTTACAAAATTGCGATCATAATTAAATTTAAAAATGTTTTCGTTAGCCGTATTTAAGATTAAAGAAATTTTATTTGGCGAGTTCCCCCTCTCTACCAGTTTTTCTTTACATATGCTTGTTACCGTAATCAGGTGATCTGATAATTTACAAGAATAGTGTTCGCTTATTTTTATTAAAGATTTAAATATCCTGTTCTTATTCCCAGGCCATTTTTCTTCAAACAAATCTACAGAAGGATCATGAATATCCAATAAAAGTTTCACGCCAAAAACCTTATGTAGAATTGCTGCGAAAATTAAGTAATCAGGTAAATTATGAGCCTGAATTACTTTATATCTTTTAGAGATAGATAAGATTAGTAAGCGAAAAAATGCGACTGCTAAAAAAACGATAGATTGAATAAAATATATCATCTTATTATCACGTGGAGGTGCATTCATAATGCGGTAAGCCGTAACCTTTCCAAATTTCTGCTTCGGAGGTTGCTTTCCTGAATACCTGCAAAGAACATCTACTGTATATCCAGCTTCATCTAATGCTTCAGCTTCCCTTCTAATTCTTGGATCACCGGGGTAAGAAGCCATCGCGATCATACAAATTCGTTTAGAATCTTTATTGTTTTTGTTCATTTTATAATTATAATATTTAATTTAAATTAAACTTTAATAGTAACCATTTAAAATATAATTTGCCACCTTGTTTGGAAGCGCATTCCAGAATTTATCAGAAAATTTTGCTTTAATATATTCAAGCAAATCAATATATAAATGCACTGGAAATTCTTCTTTTTTTGATTTACCATTTCCAAAATCAATATAATCAG
>CAZRMA010000397.1:0-4106 GCA_964600655.1 uncultured Ignavibacteriaceae bacterium | reverse complement strand
GATTTACAATATTTAATTTTTTATCCAGTGAAATAATTTTATCCATACCCTGCCAGGTAAATATCAATGAATTATTATATTTTTTCTCAATAAGCAAAGGTTTTATAAATGGTAATCTAGGATCGAGTTTTATTTTTTTTTCAGGCAGGATATTTCCCCTTCCATTAACAAAGAATATTTCATCAGAAACATTTTGATTTCCAAAAAAGCGTTGTGTTAAAAGGAGAAATCTTTCAGACTGGATCTCCACAGGTTCACAATAAAGTTGGTTTCTATACTCGCCAAATGATAAAGGCTTATAAATAGGATTTAGATTGGTATTCATAATAAAAAGCCAACATTTTTGATCGGTGTATTCAGATTTGTAATGAATATTGCCAACAGCATTTGAAGTTAATATGATTTCATCCTTCCCGTCACCATTAAGGTCATAAATCAAGACATTCTTGACATAAGCATCTGATTCAAAACGTCTGATAATTTTTCTTTTTTCTATATCAAAAAGGTAAACTCCTCTCGGTTGTATTGTGCTGTTAGAAGTTACAGCAAACAATAATAGCTTTTTATCTTTACTGCCCACTTTAATTAATTTCATGGCATTAACTTGCATTTTTGTATTACGCTTAGAATAGGGAGAATGTGAAGTAAGCAGAAATTGTCTGTTTATTATTACCCGTTTAAGGCTTAAATCGTGTAGGTATAAGAATATAGAATCTTCTGCCTGCGTAATCGTAAATACATCATCCATATTATCACCATTATAATCTGCAAACAAAATGTTCTTCTGATCTATTGAAAAATTTACCGGCTCCGCGTAATTCAATTGATCGATATATTCGCCGGCATTATCCAGAACATGAACCCTGTAATGGCTGGTTTTATATTCATTTAAAGTCGCTATTGTTTCACTTATACCATCATTATCAAAATCATGATAAGTAATTGAACTCTGGTGAATATCATCCAGATACTGTTCCTGAATAACTTCTAAATTAAATGGAGTTACATTGTTTTTAATAATAAAAGTTATTACCGCTGAAAGTACAACAGAAATGACTAGTAAATAAAAGTAGAAACGTTTTTTAGACCTTTGCCCCATCATAATAATTTTTGCCCCTGAATATTGATATTTCTTTTGAAGTAATCACCTAATTGAAAGCGTTACAATTTTACTTTTAATAATGTTTCCATTTTGAATCATTTGTTCTTAAAAACCGTTTCAAAAAATACCACAAAACACTTAAACCAAATTGGTGCTGCGTTTTAATCTAGAATTTTGCTAACTCTTTTTGCTGGTATAATTTATGCCCAATTTAATAATAATTATTCATATTCAAAATTATTTAGATATAAGACTACAACTATTTTCATCAAAACTATATTTCAAATATTTGTAAACAAAAATTACTTATTAAAATATCGGCACGAAGATGACTATATGTTTTATTTTCTCTTAAAGTATTTAATAAAGCATACTCATAGAAACAATTGTCAATTTTTCCCTACTTATTCTAGAAACTCAGTTTAAAAAATTATTGGGAGGTAAAGGTGCGAATAATAACAATTCTTCTTTTTAGTCTGGTCTTTTTTTCCTGTGCAACATCTTATACTGAAGATGGATTTCTAACTCGTGGAGGATTTAAGGAAGAAAAAATTTCCAATAACGCATATGAAGTAGGATTCTATGTAAATGGATATACTTCAGAAGAAAAGGCTAATAGATATTTACTTTATCGTTGTGCTGAATTAACTGCTAAAAATGGATTTAAGTATTTTGAAATAATAAATCAGAGATTTGGATATGATAAGACTAAGCTTAACTACGGATATTTAGGAGCACGGGCAAGAATAAGAATGTTTAATGATGCACCGACCAAGCCGTCGGAAGACATATTTAATGCAAAAAGATTTATGATGATGAATAGTGATATAGTTGATTAATTGGAAAAACAAAAAAGGAGAATAAAATGAGATACTATTTACTAATATCATTGTTTGCAGTATTTCTTTTGGCTGGATGCGGCTCAATCGACAGCGTTAAAGATAAAAAAGATGAAGGCGATGCTGTAGTTTATAAAACCAGCTTTGAAAACGCATGGGTTTATACAAAAAAAATATTCAAGCAAAGCGGTATAGAAATTAGAGAGGAAAACAAAAAAAAAGGAGCAATATTTGGAAAATCAGAGCCTGGTTCCTCTAATAACGGGTCATATGTTGGCGTCTGGATAACGCCGATTAATGACAATCAAGTAAGTGTTTCTGTTTATTCAGAAATGGCTATTCATTTTGGCTATCACCCAACATTTAAGCCTGAAGATTTTCACAAAGAATTTAAGATGTATGTTGATACTGAATAGCTCCAATTACTATAACACTTAGCCAATATTTCTAAAGGAGGTTTTTATGTTAAGAAAACAGTTAAAAACATGCTTAAACCTTTTAGCGTTTGTTATGTTATTAGTGATTGCTATTGCCGGCTGTAGTAAAGATGAAAAATGTTATACCTGCGAAGGATATTCGGGCAGTCTTCCACAGACAGTGAGCAATATTTGTGGAATGGGTCCAGGTGGAGAGCCGTTAGTAAATTATTATATAAATATGGGCTATCACTGCTACGAGTCAAAATCAGCCTCAAAATCAACATCCAGCATAACAGGTCCTGATGAGGATAGTAACATTCAAATTCAAGGAACAGAAACAGATAATTCCGATTGTCCCTGTAAAAGAAAGAAAGAGAATGATAATATTATTTTGGAATCAAATAATGTGAAATGGGAATAGCGGGAATTGATTTATACATAGAGAATTGCTTCTATAAATAGAGGTATTGGAGAAACTTTATGAAAAATTTATTACAAATTAATTTTCGAGCTAATATATTAAAAAATAAGTTTGCATTTCTATTAGTTCCAATATTCATTTTAAATTGTTCTTCAATACACGCTCAAAACCACTTTTCATTATCTGCCGGTATATCAGAAAAATGGTCATTTAGCAAAAGACAATTATCCAAACTTTACGAACCTGACTTTATTTTTGAAGGAGGTGAAGCCTATTTTGTAACGCTTGGAATATGCTGGAAGGATAGAGGAGATAGTAATTCAGTATGGTCATATATTACACTTGAAAAATTTAATAGCTCACTTCTATATTGGGACAGAACTAATGTTGGTAGTATAGATGCAATAATTATTAGAATTGAACCCTTTGCAGGATACAGTCGATTAGGGGAATCTAATTTTTTTGGAAAAGTTAGTCTTGGAGGAATAAATATATTTAAAGGGACGGGTAAGATCTTACCGAATGTGTATTATATTGATGGCTCAAAGGGTTACTTAATAACTGATTTGGATGTCAAAACTACAATTGACTGGGCTATTTTAGGGTTTGGCATAGGATATAAAATATCTTCTTTTGCTTCAGTAAATTTGGAAACATATTTAATGGATTTTGATAATGTAAAAATCGTATATACTCCATATAAACATAGCGGAATTGAAAAGGAAGTTAAAACTGAATACGGTTGGTTCCCATTCAAATTAAGAGTGACCGTTTCATTTTAATTAAAGAGTAAACCTTTAAGTAGCTTTTCCACCAGAATGTTCTTTCATTATGGCATTGTCAAGTTTTTAGCTTGGGTATAAAAGCTAATGTAAGAGAATTATATGATACGCTCTAATGATATAAAATGTTTAATAACTGAATGGAAGAAATCCAAGAAAATTATCTTTTTAGAATATTTAGAAATTGGATTAAATGCATTAGGTTTACATAGTACGTTTATTACCAGATCACTTCCACCGCTTTCAAAACATCTCCAATCCTTCAAGAAATGATTATGTTGATGAAAATCGAATCCAGCAATATGCGATCTAATTTTGTACTTGAGCAAAGTTTTCACAATTCATTAAATTCAACAACTAAAATTAAATATTCAATTTCCAAAACAAGTTTTGTAACACTTAAAGTGTATGATGTATTAGGAAGAGAAGTTAAAACTCTAGTAGATAAAAGCAAAGCAGCAGGAAGTTATGAAATTCATTTTGATGGAGGCAACCTTCCTAGCGGAATTTATTTTTACAAACTGCAAGCAGGAAATTATATCG
>CAZRMA010000396.1:0-4110 GCA_964600655.1 uncultured Ignavibacteriaceae bacterium | reverse complement strand
TATATTTGGGAATATTATCTGTCTGTTTATAGCTTGCATCGTGCTCTTCATCTACCACTATGATTCCAATATTTTTTAACGGTGCAAACAACGCTGAACGGGCACCGATAACTACTTTATATTTTCCGCTTAAAATTTTTCTCCACGAATCATATCGCTCGCCGATAGACATACGGCTGTGCAATACTGTTACGGTTTCGCCAAAATTATTTATAAGTCTTGAAGTAATTTGAGGTGTTAATGAAATTTCCGGGACAAGCAGTAATGCAGATTGATTCTGCGATAAAACTTTTTTTATAATTTCAATGTAGACTTGCGTCTTTCCGCTTCCTGTTACACCATGCAATAAAAAAGTCTGAAATTTTTTCGCAATAAGAAATTTTTCTACTTCGCTTATTGCTTTCTGCTGATCTTTCGAAAGCTTAAATTCAATATGTTCCTCCAAATAACTTTCTGAAAATCTTCTTTCAACCTCTTTTTCAAAAGTAGAAATCATTCCTTTTTCTTCTAAGGATTTAATAGAAGATTGTGATGCGCCAGTTTTCTTTAAAAGATCAGACTGCTTAACATCTTTTTTCCTTTTAGAAATCAACTCCAAAAGAATACTGACCTGTTTGGGCGATCTCGATTCGATTTCAGGAATAAATTCATAAACTTCAGATACAGGCTTGGCAAGTTTAACATATTTTGCTTTTTTTATCCTGACTTTCGGATCTTCTATTTGATTTAGAGTTGTTAGGGCACCTTCTTTTTCAAGACTTCGAACAACCGAATAAATATTTTTTTTCTTAACTGTTTTTTGAAGATATGAAAAATTTATCTCGTCTTTTTCAGCTAATGCTTTTAATATTCTTGATCGAAGCGTTGTTTTATCTTTAGAATTATTTAAAAGCTTTTCAACAATTTTATAATCAACAATCAGTTTTCTTTTCGATTCGACATCAGTACCATATGGAACTCCAAGTTTAAGTGCTTCTCCAAGCGAGGACAAATAATAATCCGAAATCCACTTATAAAATTTTAAAGAGCTATCTGTAAAAATTGGTTTATCATCTAAAATATCATAAAGGGGTTTTATTTCTTCTTTAACTTCAGACTTGTTGGAGATATTAATTATAAAACCGGTAAGAGTTCTTTTCCCAAACGGCACAACAGCGCGAATTCCTACTGAAACATCTTTCTCAAATTCTTTTGGGACTGAATAAGTAAAAGAATTTCTAAACGGAAGAGGGAAAACAATTTCAACAAACATGTAAATAAATTATTTAATCTTAAAGATGGAATATAGTTTTAAACTACAGCAGGCTCAAGCAGCGTTAATGTCTGAGAAAGAGAATCTAATTCTGCATTAATACCAAACGGTAAAGTAAATTTATTTGTAATATGTCCAAATGACATTCCATAAACAGTCGGCACATTTAATTTTGCCAATCTATCAAATAATACTTCATTTAATCTGAATGATGAACTTATGCCTGATTTCTTTGCATTCGGTTTTGAATCTGCGAATACTCCCAGCATTACACCTTTAATATTCTTAAACTTTCCAGCTTCAATCATTTGCGTAAGCATTCTATCGACCCGATAAGGTGCTTCCCCCACTTCTTCTAAAAATATTATTTTATTGTCAGTATCAATGTCATATTTAGTTCCAATTAATGAAACCACTATTGATAAATTACCGCCAACTAGTTCACCGGAAGATGTGCCGCTTCTAATTGTAAAAGGGATATATTCTTCATCGTTTTTAGTTTTTTCGTCATGAGGATTGTAAAAAGTTAATGTTTGCTGAGGCTCCATTAAAACTCTTTTAAAGTAATCGACACTGTAATCGTTAAAAGTTGAAATTCCAACCGGGCCATGAAAACATACTAACCCGGTTTCCTTAAATATTCCATAAAGTAAAGCTGTAACATCGCTGTAGCCGATTAAAACTTTAGGATTGTTTTTTATCATCTTATAATCAAGTAAAGTAAGAATCCTTGAACAGCCCCAGCCTCCGCGTGCACAGACGATTCCGTCAACGTCTTTTCGGTTAAACATTTCATTTACATCAGAAGCTCTTTGATCATCTGTCCCGGCAAAGTAGCCGTATCTTGCTAAAATATTTTCTGTATAAACAACATTGAAGCCTAAGGCATTTAAATTATCAACTGATTCTTTTAATTCATCTTCATCAATAAAACTGCCAGGAGCTATTAGCCCAAGGGTGTCACCTTTTTTTAAACGCTTTGGCTTAACTATAGATAAATCTTTTCTATTTATAGGATAGCTAAAATTATTAAAAGGAATAGATGAAAAAATAGAGGCTGCAGCAATATTTTTAATGAATTTTTTTCTACGCATAGTTGAAAATTTTAATCTTAGTTTATCAATTTTGGATTTGCCTAATAAGTCCACCTAAATAAATAAGAACTTGTTGAAGATTGACTTTTCAGAATCAACTCACACTTCGACCAGCTCAGTGTGACAGAATCAATTATTTTATAGATAACATATCAACTTCGTCATATAATAAATGATCTAATGATTCCCGGCTTCTAATAATTTTAAACTTGTCTCCATCAACCATTACTTCCGGGGCTCGCCTTCTTGCATTATAGTTTGATGCCATAGTCATTCCATAAGCTCCAGCTGACATGATTGCAAGATAATCTCCTTTTTTACTTTCTGAAATTTCTCTATTCTTTGCAATAAAATCACCCGTTTCACAAACCGGCCCAACGATATCAGCGGTAATATCTTTATTTTTTTTATCAATGCTACCCGGTTGAACATGATGATACGCTCCGTATATGCTTGGCCGCAATAAGTCAGTCATTGCTGAATCAATCACAATAAAATTTTTATCATTATTGTTTTTTGTATACAAGACTTCTGTCGCTAAAATGCCGCCGTTAGCAGTTAATGTCCTTCCAGGCTCAAAGAAAATATCGCAATCAAGTTTCTTTAAGGTTGGAAGAATCGCCTTTGCATATTCCGAATATGAAAAAGGTTTTTCATCATTATATTTAACTCCAATTCCTCCGCCGACATCCAAATGTTTAAGCTTAATTCCGGACGATTTTAATTCCAAATAAACCTGTGCTAATTTTTCAACTGCTTCAGCTAAAGGTGAAATAGAAGTTATCTGCGAGCCGATGTGCATATCAATTCCGGCAAACTGTATGTGCTTATATTTATTTTGATTTTTAAAAATCCTCAGCGCATTTGTAGAGTTTATTCCAAACTTATTTTGTTTTAACCCTGTTGATATGTACGGATGACTTTTAGCATCAACATCTGGATTTACTCTAATCGCAACTTCTGCTTTTTTACCTATCTTACCAGCAATCTCATCGATCAATTCAACTTCTTCTTCAGATTCTGCTTTTATCATTAATATATTATTTTCTAATGCAAACTGAATCTCACGTGAAGTTTTTCCAACACCGCTCATTATCATTCTTTTGGGATCAACTCCAGCTTTAAGCGCTCTATACATTTCACCTTCGGAGTTTACATCAATACCCGCACCTAATTCATAAAAAGCTCTAATAACATTTAAATTAAAATTGGATTTTGATGCATAAAATATAGTGTGGGGAATTTCTTTAAATGCTTCATTGAATTCATTAAATCTATCGGTAAAAAACTTTTTGCTGTAAATATAAACGGGTGTTCCGACAGCTTTAATTATCTCTTCGATTGAAACATTTTCACAATGAAGATTATTGTTTTTGTAAGTAAAATAATTTGATTCAAAATATCGCATAGTGAAGTTAAATTTCCTTTGTTTGAAAGTTCAAACTTAACAAAAAAGAGATAAATACTTCAATTTGAATTCCCTGCTAATTTAGATAAATTTGTGATTCAATTTTTGAACCCTAATAAGAATAAATTATGCGATATCCATTTGCTGAAATAGAAAAAAAATGGCAAAACCATTGGGAAGAAAGTAAGATTTTTCAAACTGATCTTTCTTCAACAGATAAAAAATTATATACCCTTGTAATGTTTATTTATCCTTCAGGTGCAAAGCTGCACTGCGGACATTGGTATAATTACGGCCCAACTGATACCTGGGCAAGATATAAAAAATTAAAAGGCTTTAACGTTTTTGAACCGATG
>CAZRMA010000395.1:0-4122 GCA_964600655.1 uncultured Ignavibacteriaceae bacterium | reverse complement strand
AACATTTTCATGCCGCCAGCTAAAAGGATAACTGTGCGTAATCGTTTCTTTCTTAAAAAGCTTTCCTTCTTCTTTTAGCTTTATAATAATCCCCTTATCAGCGTCTTTAACAAATTGTCCTGCAAAATCAGTTATATCCTCGGTGAACAAGCCGCCGCGGGTAACAGGCTGCAGCATAGGTAAATCATATTTCTTTGAAATTTCATAGTCATCCTGTCCAAAAGCCGGAGCAATGTGAACAATACCGGAGCCATCTTCCGTGCTGACAAAGTCACCACAAACAACATAAAAAGCTTTTTTATTAACACTCACATAACTGAAAAGCTGTTCGTATTCTGTATTTTCTAAATCTTTCCCTTTGTACTCTTCAAGAATTTCATATTCATCTTGGATAAGCGACAAACGTGCCTTTGCTAAAATTATTTTTTTATCATTTAATTTTATCTTAATATAATCGACATCGGCACCAACTGCTAAAGCAACATTGGAAATAAGTGTCCAGGGAGTTGTTGTCCAAACTAAGAAGGACGAATCTGAATTTTTAATCTTAAAGTAAACATAAACAGAAGGGTCTTTTGTTTCGCGGTAGCCGAGTGCTAATTCATGCGAAGATAATACTGTTTCGGATTTCGGATCTTGCGGAACGATTTTATAATCTTTATAAATTAATCCTTTATCAAATAAAGTTTTTAATGCCCACCAAACAGATTCAATATAATTATTTGTTAGTGTCACATAAGCAGAATCAAGATCAATCCAGTAGCCCATTCGGGAAGTCATTTTTTCCCAAAGGTCTAAATAAACAAACACAGAATCACGGCAGGCTTGATTATATTTTTCAACTCCGTATTCCAGCACTTCACTTTTATGTTTTATCCCAAGTTTCTTCTCAACTTCAATTTCTACAGGCAGACCATGTGTATCCCAGCCAGCTTTTCGTTCAACTCTATAACCTTGCTGAGTTTTATAGCGGCAGACAAGATCCTTTAAAGTCCTTGCCATGACATGGTGGATTCCGGGTTTACCGTTCGCAGTTGGCGGGCCTTCATAAAAAGTAAATGATTTTGATTTATCTCTTGATGAAATACTTTTTTCAAAAATCTTATTTTCTTCCCAGAATTTTAAAATTTTCTCTTCTATTGAAGGATAACCGTCTATTTCTATATTTTGTTTGAACATTTAACTACTAAATTTTTCTTTATCTAAATATTTTGAAATATAATTTAAATCAGCGCCTAAATTCTTTATCTCATTCGAATCATTAAATGGTTGACTGAAATCGAAACCACTCAGTCATTCATCCATTCAAACATCCTCTTATTCATTCCTTCTACTGTCCTGCACTTTCATATCTCTTAATCAATTCTTTTTCAGCTTGAATAAATTCCTTCAGCTCTTTTTCAATTCTATCTTTTTTCAAAAAAGTATTTTTTGCATTTGCTTCTGCATCATTAATAATTTTTTGAGCTTTTATTTTTGCTTCGCGAATATCGAGCTCGGCTTCTTTTTTAGCATCTATAAGCTGGCTTTCATATATTTTAAGTTTTTCTTCAATTATAATAAAATCACGCTGCTTAGTTAAAATTTCAACTGCCATCATTCCGAAGAATGCCATTGCTCCAAGTGTAACATTTCTCAAACTATAAAGGATTAAATTTTCAGTCAGTAATTCGCTCGCGGAAAAATATTCTCTGAAAAATGTTATAACAGCAACACCAATTATTGTAGCTGCAATGATAACCGCAAAAACAACTTTACCTCCAAAGTGATAACCCAAAGTTTTATTGATATACCAACCGCAGGCGAAACACAAAACCGACAGAACAAACCAAACTGCAAATCCGTTTTCACCAAACTTGAATAATGATGTATTCAAAAAGTTTGAGGCAAACATTAAAACGCCAAGCAGGAAAGGAACGAGGTAATTAAATACTTTGGTTTTCATTTTAACCTCTTAATTACTTCTTTCATAATCAAAGTCATTTTAGGTTCAGCTTGCATTGCTGTTGCAATTATTTCTTCAACATTAACCGGCTTTAATGAGTCCGGGAAACATTCATCGGTTATAATGCTTATTCCCAAAACTTTCATTCCCATATGATTTGCAACTATGTTTTCAGGAATGGTAGACATCCCGACAACATCTGCACCTGTTGCTCTTAGAAATCTATATTCAGCTTTTGTTTCTAAGTTTGGACCAGGCACTGCAATGTAAACACCTTTTTGAACTTTTAGTTTATTTTCAACAGCAACTTCTTCAGCAAGTTTTATTAATTCAAGATTATATGCTTCACTCATATCAGGAAATCTCGGCCCAAGTTCGTCTTCATTTTTCCCGATGAGCGGATTATCTCCGAGAAGATTAATATGATCGCTCATCAGCATAATGTCTCCTCTACTATATTGAGGATTCATTCCGCCGCAGGCATTTGACACCAGCAAAGTATGAACACCAAGAAATTTCATTACACGGACAGGGTAAGTAATCTGCTGCATGTTGTAGCCTTCATAAAAATGAAACCGGCCCTGCATTGCAACAACATTCTTTCCATTAATGCTTCCAAAAATTAATTTTCCATGATGTGATTCAACTGTTGATAATGGGAAATGCGGCAGTTCCGCATAATCAATTTCATGCTCAACATTAATTTCTTTTACTAATCCGCCCAAGCCAGTTCCAAGAATAATTCCTATCGGGTATTCTTTTTTAGTTCTTGAATGGATTACCTTTAAAGTTTCATTTATTTTGGAAATTAGTTCGCTCATAAATTTCTACATTAACTTATTAACGATTTCGTCAACATTTACTTCTATCTTCTTTGCCTGCTCAAGCTGTTTTATAGCAACTCTCTCTTCACCGGCTTCTTCAACTTTTACTTCAAGAAGATGCGCTTGTGAATTAACTATTGATTTTAATTTAGCAACAATCAAATCTCTTTCTTCTCGTAACGAAATTACAGCGTTACGAATTTCATTTGCACTTTCCCTTGCCTTTTCAAGTATTTGCGATGACTTTATTTCAGCTTCTTTTAACATTAAGTTTGTCTGCTTTTTAGTAGACTCAATTGCTTTGGCAGAAGATTCCTGTGCTTTAAGTAAAGTGCTTTGAAGATTTTTTTCTATCCTTCTAAATTCAGATAATCTAACACCGGCTTCATTTAATTGCTTTTTTAAATCTTCGTTTTCATTTTGAACCTCTTCGATGTCGTTTGACAACTTCTCCAAAAAGGCTTGAACCTCTTCAGGGTCATAGCCGCGCATCTTTTTACTAAAGTCTTGCTTTGTAATGCTGATAGGGGAAATTTTCATATTTCCTTCCGGTCTGTTGAATTGTTAAACTGTTTCGAATAATCTCTTTCTCCAAAAATCGCTGAACCAACACGAATCATAGTTGCGCCTTCTTCAATTGCAATTTCATAATCATTTGTCATTCCCATTGAAAGTTCGGTTAAATTAAGTCCTTCGGCATTTAATTCATCTTTCAATTTACTCAAATAACTGAAACTTTTCCTAATAATATTTCTATCCTCAGTAAAGGGTGCGATAGTCATCAATCCGGTTAATTTTATGTGTGGAAGATTTTTACAATGTTTAACTAAATTTTTTAATTCACTTTTTTCTTCAACGCCTGCTTTAGAATCTTCATACGAAGTTTTTACTTCTATTAATATTTTTTGAAGCTTATCAATTTTACCGGCTCTTTTTTCTATTTCATCAACAAGAGAAATCGAATCTACAGAGTGAATATATTCTGCTGAATTAATTATATACTTAACTTTGTTTTTCTGAAGATTCCCTATAAAATGCCAGGTAACTTTTTGGTTTAAACTTTCAAATTTTGATTTCAATTCTTGCGCTTTATTCTCCCCGAAATCTTGAACTCCTTCATTTACAGCCTGGATTATTTCATTTAATCCGAAATTTTTAGAAACTGCAATCAATTTTACTGAACAAAGATCACGATTTACTTCAGCGCATTTACGCTCAATATTTTCTCTTAAAATCTTTAAATTTTGAGCTATCATAATAAAAATTAAGATTGTGAATCTATGCTTTTTGAATACAAAAATCAATGTTAAACAGGCTTGTAATATTGTGTTTTATGAGTATAAAAACAACAAT
>CAZRMA010000394.1:0-4126 GCA_964600655.1 uncultured Ignavibacteriaceae bacterium | reverse complement strand
TATTTTGATTAAAAGCTTAACCAAAAATCGATATTTAACTTAAAACAAGTATTAATATTGCACAATAACACATTTGTTCTATTTTAATAGAAATGGATATGGAAAAATACTAAATATTGTGCAATTACTTTACTAAGAAATAAAAAAGCGGTGTCTTTTTTACACCGCTATAAAATGTTGAATAGAGAGATATAATTTCATTAACTAAAATTTAAAATCAACACCTACCTCTAATCCACCATAACTTAATGACCCAAATGCTAATCTTCCGGTGAGTGCTAGATTAGGTTGTAACCAATATCTTACCCCGCCTTGTACGGCAGCCCAAAATCCACCAGCAGAAACGCTAGCTGAATAACCACTAAGGAATGAATTATTGTAATCAACACTGGTTGAACCAATGTCATATGCAAGAACTATTCCAGCATATGGATCTAATTTACTATTGTCGGGAATTTTAAAGTGATAATTTCCCTGTGCACCAATTAAAATGTTTGTATAACTTACTTTTCCATAACCAAAATCTTCATTGTATCCCCAATAACGAAATATACCTCCAATTCCTACAGAGCCAAAATTTTGTAAATCCATTGATCGTTCATAATTAACACCAAATTGAGGAGCACTTCCCAGAAATGAAAAACCAATACATGGCCCTAAATAACTATGCTCAGGAGTATATTGAGCATTAGCAGAACCAAACGTTAATACTAAAACTAACAAACTACTGAAAACTACTGAATTACGTAACATTGAAGATCCTCCATATTACTTTGAAATTAGTTGTTGATTTTAAATCAGAAATTAAATAAAAATACAATTAGATGCAGATTATTTTTAAAATAAAAAAAATAATTATAACAGTTTTTATCTTTGTATAATCAAAATGAAGAATATTATTTGATGATTATTATATTTATTGTTTAATACTTATTTCATTAAACTAAAATGTACAATTTATAATTGAAGAATGAATTCTTAAAATAGTTTTTAGAATACAATAAATTTTTACTAAGTTTACCGTTCAAATCTTTACAGCACTTAATGAAATTTATTAGACAACTTTACGATTGGGTTTTAAGCTGGGCAGAGTCTCCTTATGGCGGTATTGCCCTATTTATATTGGCTTTTGCTGAATCATCATTCTTTCCGGTTCCGCCGGATGCGCTTTTAATTGCATTGGTTTTAGGTTCAACAAAAAAAGCTTTTAAGTATGCAATAATCTGTACTATAGCCTCAATTTCCGGAGCTCTCCTAGGGTACGCAATAGGACATTATATTTGGTGGACTCCAGCAAATGAGTTTACAAGTGTTGCAAATTTTTTCTTTAATAATGTGCCTGGTTTTACTCATGAATTATTTTTTAAAGTCCAGCATATGTATGAGAGATATGATTTCTGGATAATTTTTACAGCGGGCTTTACACCGCTTCCATATAAAGTTTTCACAATTTCTTCCGGTGCATTCAATATTAATTTGATTATGTTTTTTATTGCCTCACTTGTAAGCCGAGGCGCAAGATTTTTCCTTGTAGCTTTTCTTATATGGAAATTTGGGCCGGCAATTAAAACATTCATCGACAAATATTTTAATTGGCTCGCAATTGCTTTTACGGTTTTACTCGTAGGTGGGTTTGTGGTTATTAAATATTTGGTTTGAAATTTTTCTTTTCTTCTCTTATCTGTTCAACACCTTTTAAATGTAAATCGGAAACACCTTTTCTCACTGCGTTCATAAATCTTTCACCAGGATCAAATTTCTCAGTCCTATATGTTGAATCAATTTCTTTCCACAAAGGATGGCCTTCAAATTCCCGATATTCATAATGGCCAATTAAATATTCAATGGTTGGAAATTTTTTAACAAGATAGCGGACCAACTTTATATTTGCATCTATTTGATCATCAGTTAAATCGTCAACATCTTTTGCACCACCCACATTTTCAACTCCAATAGAACAATAATTTATTCCTATAACATGCCGTGCCATTTTTGTTTCAGGCATAAGCCTGTATACTTTACCATCTTTATCAACTAAAAATTGAATTGCTACATTCACTTGTCCGGCATTTGCTAAATAAGGACGCGAACCTTCCAGCTTTTCCTGATTAAAAGTATCAAATGATTTTTGAAAACTATTAATCGCTGTCCAATGCAATACAATTATTTTTGGAAGGATTGAAATATTGTTTTTAATAATTCCATAATGGTTTTTTTCATACTCTCTAGTTAAGTCAATTCTTTCTTTAGAAAAAGAGATTGGCTTATCTACAATATTTAAACTGGAACTGCAGGATTGCAATAAAAATCCTGCAGTTATTAAAACAATAAATGTTAAAGAAGATTTACAATTTAGCTTACAAATCAAGTTTTTCATCAATAATTCAATTTTTATTTATTTAAGTTCTTTAATACTTTTTTAGCGGTGTTTACAACATTCTCTTTTGTAAATCCATATTTTTCCATAAGAATTTTTACAGGGGCTGAGGCACCAAACTTCTCAATGCTAATCGCCTCTCCGGAATCCCCAATATATTTTTCCCAGCCTTGTTTAATCCCGGCTTCAACTGAAACTCTTGCTTTAACAGATTTGGGCAATACTGAATTTTTATATTCTTCGCTTTGTTGCTCAAAAAGTTCCCAACTCGGGAAGCTTACAACTCTTACTTTAATTCCAGTTGTTTTCAATTCTTCTGCAGCAGCTAATATCACAGACACTTCCGAGCCAGATGCCATTAATATAATATCCGGTTCACCTTCACTATCTTTTAAAATGTAAGCACCTTTAAATAACCCCTTAGCAGAAGGATATTTGCTTTGATCAAGAATCGGCAAACCTTGTCGTGTTAAAGCTAAAATAACCGGACTGTCTGTATGTTCAATTGCTGCTTGCCAAGCATACGCAGTTTCATTTGCATCTGCCGGACGAATAACAATTACTTTGGGAATTGCTCTTAATGAAGCTATTTGCTCAATAGGTTGATGAGTTGGCCCATCTTCACCCAATCCAATGCTGTCATGTGTGTAAACCAAAATAGTTCTTATTTTAGATAGAGATGCTAAACGAATTGCCGGCCGGGCATAATCAGAAAAAATTAAAAAGGTTCCACCGTAAGGAATAACCCCGCCGTAAATTGACATGCCGTTTAATATGCTTGTCATTCCATGTTCCCTAACTCCAAAATGAAAGTTTCTTCCGCCGTAACTTGTTGAAGAAAATTTATCATACTCTTTCAACCAAGTGTTATTGGATGGTTCCAAATCAGCGGAACCGCCGATTAAAGTTGGAAGTGATGAAGCAATTGCATTTAAAACTTTGCCCGAAGCAGCTCTTGTAGCTAACGATTTCCCTTCGTCTTTGAATACTGGAAGTTTTTCTTTCCATGCTTCACCAAAATTTCCTGCTGTTACTGCTTCGAATAATTTTGCATCTTCAGGATATTTAGCCTTATACTTTTTAAATAATTCGTTCCATTCTTTTTCATTGTCTGCACCATTCTTTTTAACATTCTTAAATGCATTAGCAACTTTATCTGGAACCAAAAAGCTTGCGTCTTCCGGCCAGCCTAAATTTTTCTTTGTAAGCTTTACTTCTTCTTCTCCTAAAGGTGATCCATGAGCTGCAGATGTATCGTGCTTATTTGGACTTCCATAACCGATATGAGTTTTTGTAACAATAAAAGAAGGCCTATCATCGGCTTGTGCAGCTTTTACTGATTTCTCAATTGAATCAACATCGTTTACATCATCAATGTATAAAACTTGCCAGCCATAAGCTTCATATCTTTTTCCGACATCTTCTGTAAATGCAAGCGAAGTTGATCCATCAATTGAAATATGATTATCATCATAGAAGAATATTAATTTTCCTAATTTTAAATGTGCAGCTAAAGATGCGGCTTCATGTGAAATCCCTTCCATCATATCACCGTCACTGCAAATTCCATAAATATAATGATCAATAATTTTTATATCATCTTTATTAAATGTGGCTCCAAGATAAGCCTGGGCTATTGCCATTCCGACAGCATTTGTAAAACCCTGCCCTAAGGGACCGGTTGTAGTTTCGACACCTTCAGTTAGTCCGTATTCGGGATGGCCTGGAGTGATGCTGCCCCACTGCCTG
>CAZRMA010000393.1:2659-4132 GCA_964600655.1 uncultured Ignavibacteriaceae bacterium | reverse complement strand
AAAGAAAAATAAAAAGGTTACTTAATTTAAGCTATGACAGTTAATGACTGAAGATAAACGAAAAATAATTGATGCATTCATTATTCCAGGTACATTTGTGCTTTTGATGTGGATTGTAAAATTGGTAGAAGTCATTTTTGGTCTAAATTTTACTACCCTTGGTATTTTCCCCCGCAGTTTTGCAAATCTTCCGGGAATTATTTTTTCACCGTTAATTCATGCCGGGTTTACACATTTATTTTCAAATACTATCCCCATGATTTTTTTAGGATGGGGAGTTATGTTTTTTTATAAGAATGCTTCCATAAAAGTATTTTTATCAATTTATTTTTTTACCGGATTATTGGTTTGGCTGTTCGCAAGACCTGCATATCATATAGGCGCAAGCGGATTGATATACGGATTGGTAACATTTCTTTTCTTTAGCGGAATTATTCGCCGAGACAATCGATCGATTGCATTGGCGCTTGTGGTTACATTTTTATATGGAAGCTTAATCTGGGGTGTTCTGCCCGTTGATAATGGTATTTCATGGGAATCTCATCTATTCGGGGCTTTGGTTGGAATCGTTTTGGCTTTTCTTCTTAGGAAAAGCGACCCTTATAAAAGGTATGATTGGGAAGATGAAGATTATTTGGAAGATATAAATAAGTTGGAAATATCTTACGACAAGAAAGATCCATTTGAATGATTTGAACAACCATCGAGGTTTTTCTGGCAAAGTAATTTCCATGTTAAAAAAATCAAAGGTTTAATTAAAATTAACCTTGAAGGTTGAAGTTATTTGAGTTTTTTAATATTGACTATTTTATTTAATCATTACTCAATGCTTTGTTGCTGCGTACCAGATTGTCGCCAGAAAAGCAATGCCGAATACTGCATGCAGATAAACCGGTGAACTATTTTTGAATGGAATATCGTTAACTGAAATTATATCTGAAATTGGTATTCTTTTATAAGTCCCATTGACTAAAGCGCCATCTAAAAAATCACCCCTCACTGTCAGAAGTCTTTCGTGGTAAGTAAAATTATAAGTTATCCCTTGTTTGGTTTTAATAACCGTTACTTTAAATTTATCCCGATCGATTTGTCTTTGGATTAGATCGTTTTTTGTATAACAGCCTGAGAATAATAAAAATAAAAATATGAATATGGCTGGGATGAAAATTTTCATTAGAATAAAATTAATGAAAAATTATTTCTTTATAAAAGGATATTTTTAAGAAAATACAAAAATGATTTCTCGAAATTATATGGCAAAAGGATTATATTGATAACTCATATAAATCGTCAAATTTAAAATATTCAACCGGTGGAATAAATGAATAAAATTAATAGAAGAAAATTTATTATAAATTCTTCACTGCTCGGTGCTTCAGCATTTGTATTAGGTGCTCAAAGTACTTCCGGTATTTTCATTAGATCAAGATCTTTTGATATTCTTATTAAAAATGGAAGCATAATTGATGGCTC
>CAZRMA010000393.1:0-2559 GCA_964600655.1 uncultured Ignavibacteriaceae bacterium | reverse complement strand
ATGGGAGGATTTTTAAATAATTTTTCTAATAGAAAATTTTGTGTGAATATGGCTTCGATGCTTGGATTAGGTACAATCAGAAAAGTTGTTGTTGGCATGGATGACCGTCCAGCCACAAAAGATGAAATGAAGCAAATGCAGAAAGAAGTTGAAAAGGCAATTAACGAAGGGGCTATTGGAGTTTCTACTGGACTTGAATACACGCCCGGTAGTTTTGCCTCAACAGAAGAACTTATTGAATTGTGTAAAGCAGTCCCAAAAGAATTTCGAATTTATGCAACTCACATGCGCAATGAAGCAGATACTGTTCTAGAATCAATGAAAGAAGCAATTAAGATTGCTAAAGATTCAAATTCAAGTTTGGAAATTTCACACTTAAAAATGCAGGGCAAATCAAACTGGTATAAGGTTGATGAAGCTCTTGAATTAATTAATAAAGTTTATGATGAAGGATTAAATATTAATGCTGATAGATATACTTATCTCGCGTTTCACACGGATCTTGCAAATCTTTTTCCTCTTTGGTCACGTGACGGCGGTACAAAAAAATTTATTGAAAGATTAAATGATCAAACGCTTTTACCAAAGATGAGAGTATATGCAGAAAAAAAAGTCAGTGATTTTAATGAAGACTGGAACGGCGTATTAATTTCCGGGATCGGGAATAAAGATCTAAAAAATCTTCAGGGAAAAACTATTAAACAAATAGCTGATGAAAAAAGTGAAGACTATTTTGAGACCGCAGTTTCATTAATTAAAAATTCTAATAATGATGTTTCCATGGTTGGATTTGCAATGAGTGAAGAATCAACAATAAAAATACTTTCTCATCCGTTAGTTATGATTGCTTCTGACGCAGGATCGCATGCGCCTTATCCTCCAATGAACAGAACAATTGCACACCCTAGAGCATACGGGACTTTCCCAAGAGCAATTGCTAAATTTGTTAGAGAGAAAAAAATCTGCTCACTAGAAGACATGATTAAAAAGATGACTTCGATGCCAGCAGATAAATTGAATTTTAAAGACAAAGGCAGAATAGAAAAAGGTAAATCAGCCGATGTGGTTATATTTGATTATGATACGATTCAGGATAAAGCTATCTATACTGATCCGCATCAATATCCTGAAGGAATTCAGTTTGTAATTGTTAACGGAGAAGTCGTGATTAAAAATGGTGAGCATACAGGCGCAATGCCCGGGAAAATTATAAAAAGTTAGTAGCATCTATTGATGTTATCGATATGTGTAATTTCATGAATGAAAATGAAAATGTGCCAAAATCATACTTAATTTACAATTACCTTAATCCTTTTAATCTTACAACATTCTTTGAATTTAGCTAAAATAGAGCTGATTATATAACTTTGAAAGCATATAATGTTCTTGGCAAAGAAATTGCAGTTTGATTGAAATAATGATTTAAGTTATCCAACTTTTAAATTAGGAAATGTAAAAATAAGATGTCGGAATTTATTATATATTTAAAAAAAGAGAGTTCCCGCAAACAAAAACTTGAAAAGTTTACATTTTTACTAGCAGGAGTTAGTTTTTTAATTGCAGTGATGGATAACATTAATTCCGATAGAAATGTATTTGATGGACTGGATTATATTTACAATGCAGTAATGCTCGTTACAGGTATAATCAATATTATTTTTGGCTCATTGTTCGGCCGGATTAAAGAAAATTCGGTAAAGGAATTAATAACCAGACTACTATTCACTTTAACAGGTACGATTTTAATAATTGACGGCATCCATAAAATTCTACTTGAACATAATCTCATTCAATATTTTCTTATCGCTGCCGGACTTCTTTATTTTATGCTGGGAGCTTTTTATCCGCAGATTCAAAAACTTAAATCTGTAAAGTTAAACAAAGAAGGTATTTCCTGGAGGACATCTCCCTTTATAAAGCACACGTTTTTATGGAACGATATTTCTTCATTATACCTTGAAGAAAAAAGAATGACTATTACACTTCTAAACAAAAAAAATTATAAAATAAATCTATCTTCCGTTAACGATGATGATCATGACGAGTTAGTTAAAAAAGTTCGGGAATTTTCAGATCTCGACAACAGTGAACTTACGGCGAGCAATATATTTCTGAATTAAGCTAAACGTAATTGTTATAGTTTTGTGATGAATTACCACCTCTATTTTCTTATTTAACCTACTGAAAATCATTACCTTTTTTTTAATAATTTTTGCGGAACTGTTAATGTTAAAAGTATCAGTGGGCGCTATTTTATTTTTTATTCTTTCAATTACAGCATCAGCTCAGGAAATTAATTTTAAAATTAAGACTATTGATAACAAACATGTTGAATTGAAAGAAATGTACTCAAAGGGTGCAGTGCTTGTAAATTTCTGGGCGCTGTGGTGCCAGCCATGCCGCAGTGAGATGAAATATCTAGACGCGATTTATCAGAAATATAAAGACAAAGGGTTTACAATTTTAGGTATAAACCAGGATTCACCCAAAAGTGTTTCAAAAGTTAGGTCATATATTTCGTCACAAAAGATAAGCTACCCGGTTGCTTTAGATCCGAAT
>CAZRMA010000392.1:0-4142 GCA_964600655.1 uncultured Ignavibacteriaceae bacterium | reverse complement strand
TGTATTCACCCGCAGAATCATCAGGAGGTGGCTGAGGTACATTCAATTGTACTCCATAAACAACAACTACAGGGTCAGGGCAAGCATCGCATTTATTTTGCGAATAAATTGTATTGAATGAGAAAAGAAATAAAAAGATTACCGCACTAACAGTACTTGTTAATTTCATTTTATTCCCGAATTTTATTGTATGATGAAGCGGTTGTAAATTATTTAGTGAGGGGAAAGGACACAACTAATCAAATGGTTAGTTTTTATTTGAGGCAAAAACCCTTAAACCAGTTTATGTTTTATTGCTTTTGCCACTGCTTCGGTGCGGGTATTAACATGCAATTTTACATAGATGTTATGTAGGTGAAACCGGATAGTGTGATAAGATACAAACAATTTATCCGCGATCGCTTTTGTAGAATGGCCTTCAACTAAAGCATTTAAAACTTCTTTTTCCCTTTCAGATAAAGAAGAAGTTTCAATCTTATTTGATGGCGCCTGGAAATATTGAAGCACTTTTCTAGCGACTTCACCGGAGAATGGCGCCCCGCCTTCGTATGCTTCTTTTATTGCTTCAAGTAATTTGTTTGTAGGGCTTTTTTTTAAAATATAACCCGAAGCCCCATTTTGTAATGATTTAAATATTTTCTCGCTGTCACTGTATACGGTTAACATCAAAACTTCAATTGTGGGGTATAAACTTTTAATTTCCTTCAAGCTTTCAATTCCATCTTTTACAGGCATTTCAAGGTCAAGAAGAAGAATGTCGGGAAGATCTTCTTCAATTTTTTGTAATGCTTCATCGCAGCTTTGATAAGTAGCAACGCACTTAAATCCGTCTGATTTATTTAAAATCATTGAAAAGACTTCACGGAATTCCTGGTCGTCATCAAGAATAGCTGCGTGTATGATGTCTCTGTCAATCATTTTAATTATTGTTAGTTAGTTATAAATCTTAAATCATATTATTATTAAAAGCAACTAATCAAATGAATAGTCTTTAAGATTGAATTGGAAACTTGATTGATATTTTGCTTCCTTTCCCGGGGCCTGTAAGTAAATCAAATGTACCGGATAGTTCTTTTACATGTTTTGCAATATTAAATAATCCTCTTCCATGTTTTACTTTATTCATATCAAATCCAACACCATCGTCTTCCATTTCTAAATTTAAATTTCGATTCTTTACAGTTAAAAACAATTTAAATAAACTACAGTCAGAATACTTCAAAGAATTATTCAATGCTTCCTTGGTTATTAGCTGGAGACATCTTTTTGTTTGTGAATTTATTTTGACGTTATCAATGTTTTTAGATTCTATTTTAAAATTGATTTTCTTTGCTTCACAAACTTCATAAGCATAATTCTGAAAGTTAAAAACAAAATCATTTAATGAATCGTATTTGGGATCTATCGACCAGATTACATCTATCATAGAATCAACAAGATCACGCGCAATCTTTCCAACCCGTTCAACAGAATTATCTCTTGAATATTTTTCATTTACAATATGATTATGCTCAGTTAGTGTTTTCAAATCTGAACCGGATTCTTGTAAAGCATTTTCGGAGAGAATAGCAATTCGTGTTAACCCGGAACCTATCTCATCATGCAAATCAGCCGCAATACGGGTTCTGATTTTCTCAATCTCAATTAATCTTTTAAATCGCATTCTAAATATTAAAGCGATACTAACACTTAGAACCATTAATACTAAAGCTACGAACCACCATTCTTCATATAATGGGACTTCAATTTTAAAGTTTAGTTCAGCCGGGACAGCACTTTTAATGCCTTCGCCGTTGATTGCAACAACTTGAAAAGTATAGCTGCCGGCATGAAGGGAAGCATAAGTTACCGAATTTCTATTTTTTAATGTATTCCAATTCTTATCATTATTAAGAAGTCTGTATTTATAAATTGTATTTTTTCCTTCAAGATAATTTATACCTACAAACTCAATTGTGATTGTATTTTGATAGTTAGCCAACGTAAAATTATTCTTTATTTGTTCTTCTTCTCCATTTATTAAAACATGACTAATATAAATTGGCGGGTGGATTTTTTCACTAATTTTCTCAGCAGGTTCGTAAATATAAAAATCGGATTGATTAGCGAAGCAAAGTTTTCCATCAGCCGAAGAACAAACCGAATAGTATGGAACTTTCGGCAGCTCTTCATAAAGTTCGAATCCGGGGATTCCATTGTTTGATAATTGCTGCACACCTGATTGTGTTCCAATCCAAAAATTTCCGCCCGGAGTTTTGGTTAAGCTCCAGATATCATTACTGACAAGTCCGCTGTCTCTATTTATAATTTCAATATCTTTTTTATCTTGGTTATCGGCAGCAATTTGAATCAATTTAGTATTGTTAAAAATAGCAAGCCCGCCATATCTTGTTCCTATAAATATTTTGCCTTCATCGTTTTCTTTAATAGAACGTACATCATTATTTGGCAAGCCATTGGAAGTAGTAAAAAGTTTGGAAAAGATTTTTTTATTTCCAGGGTTTCTATTTAAATCCTTTAAAATTTTTCCATAAGAAAAAACTGAAAGCCCGCCATCATATCCACCGAACCAAATATTGTTATTTCTATCCTGATAAATTTCTCTAACAGAATTATCAGGTAAACCATTTTTGCTTGTGTATATCTTTAAGATTTTACCTGGGTTATCTTTATTAATAACAAAAATACCTGCATCCAAAGCACTGCACCAGAGATAGCCGTTGTTGTCTTCTATAATTCTATATAGCAAGGTGAACTTAACTTTTGCTGGAATTTTTATTTCTTCTTTTAATAAAAGTTGCGAAGGAACATCCGAATAAGGGTACTTATTTTTAATTACATAATAAAATATAATTCCCTCTGGATTTGTAACAAAAAAATTATTTTTTCTGCTGTAAAAAAGAGAAGGCAGATTTACTTTGGAAGCATAATTTTTTAATAAATGGAAATGTTCTTGCCAGGTATTGCTTTTATCTTTCCAGACCTCAAGCAATTGATTTCTTAGTGCTAACCAGAAATGATTGTTGCTGTCCGAAACCACAGATGCCCAATTATTTATCATAAACTTTTTAGGTATTTTATATTTGAGCAAATTTTGGTAAGTGAGTTTTGAGATTCCATTATCATTAGTCCCCATCCACAAAATGTTTTCATCATCCAGTAATAATGAAGAAACATTATTTTGAAGCAAGCCATTATCCGTTTTGTATATTGTTATCCCGGTTCCGGAAAAATTATTTTCATCAATTTTTATTAATCCGCTGGATGTTCCTATCCATAGATTATTCTGATTATCTTCAATCATAGTTCTTGGGCCTTCATGAAGCAAAATATTTGCAGATCCGGAATTTGTTATTTTATATAAATCTCCATCCTTTGTTGCCGCATAAATAACACCGATTTTATTTTTTAATATCACAGCAATACTTTGATTGGAAGCTTCTGAAAGTTTTACTCTATTTAGTTGATCGTTGGTTAGTGAAAATTTAAATAGCCCTTTTTCAGAACCAATTAAAATTACATCATTACTTAATTGGGTAAATGAACTAACCCACCCAAGGTTTGATGTAACATTAACTAAGTGAATTGAATCATTTTGAATAAAATAGAAACCGCTGTCTGTCCCGCACCAGATATTTTTATTTTTATCTTCATATAGAGAATAAATTGTTTTTAACCTTTGGGATAAGTTCGAACCATAAACAAAAAATTTCCCGCTATGATATCTATCTATTCCTCCCCCAAAAGTGCCAATCCAAACATCACTTGAATTGTTTTTCTCCGCAATAAGACAGCTAACTCTATCGGATGAAAGCCCATTATCCTGGGAGAAATTTTGAAACTCTCTACTGTCATATACGCTAATTCCTTCCCAGGTACCAATCCAAATTTTTCCTAAAGAATCCTGGCACAGCGACAGAATATTATCTGAAACTAAATTGTCCATCATAGTGTAATTATGCAGCGGTAGAATTTGGCCGGAAGAATTTATCCATGGAAGAATAGATAAAAGAAAAATTAAAATTCTATTTAACTTGATATGCAAATTCTTTACTCAGTAAATTTTATTTAAACTTACTCAAGTTGACCGCCTTAGATTAAAAACTGTTAAAACAGTTAAATATTAAGTATTTAGTTCTCAT
>CAZRMA010000391.1:0-4155 GCA_964600655.1 uncultured Ignavibacteriaceae bacterium | reverse complement strand
ATTAAAGATGGGTTTCAGGGATTTTCATTTTCCCGGGCAACCTGGAAAGCAAATAATGGTGAATTATTTTTTGGAGGTGACAATGGAGTAAATTACTTTCTTCCCGGAAGAACAAATCAAACAAAACCAAAAATTGTACTTACCGATATTAAAATATCGGATGTATCTGTGTTTAACAATATAAAAGATTCTCCGTTAAAAAAAGATTTAAATGACACAAAGGAATTAACCCTGGATTATTCGCAAAACGATATATCTTTTCAATTTTCTCCAATTCATTATTCCAGGCCTGAAAGAAATTTAATTGCATATAAACTGGATGGTTTTAATAAGGACTGGGTATATAGCAAACTTCATTTTGCTTCGTTTACAAATCTTGACCCGGGTGAATATACCTTCCGGTTAAAAGCGGCCAACGGCGATGGAGTTTGGAGTGACGAAGAAAAAGAAATTCATATTGAAGTATTGCCGCCATATTGGAGAACTACATTTGCATACATTGGTTACGGCGTTCTCTTTTTAGGTTTAGTTTTTGGGATTGATAGAGTTCAGCGCAGACGAATAACAACAAAAGAGAGAAACGCTTCTGCCATAAAAGAAGCTGAGCTTAGAGCTGCTGCTGCTGAAGCACAATCAAAAATTATTCAAGCAGAGAATGAAAGGAAAACAGAAGAACTTGAAGAAGCACGTCAGCTTCAGCTTTCAATGCTTCCGAAAGAACTTCCTCAACTCCCCTACCTTGATATTGCTGTTTATATGAAAACAGCAACTGAGGTTGGTGGAGATTATTATGATTTTAATGTTTCTATTGATGGCACTTTAACAATTGTACTTGGTGATGCAACCGGACATGGTATGAGAGCAGGAACTATGGTTACTTCCGCTAAGTCTTTGTTTAACAGTTTTGCAGAAAATCCGGACATACTTTTTACCTTTAGGGAAATGACGAGATGTTTAAAGAAAATGCAATTTCAATCTCTTGCAATGAGTATGACCATGCTGAAAATTAAAAATAATAAATTGTTAATGTCTGCAGCGGGTATGCCGCCGGTTTATATCTACCGAAGAGATAATCAAGTAATAGAAGAACATTTGATGAAGGGAATGCCTTTAGGAACGATGGACAGCTTTCCTTATGAGTTAAAGGAATTACAATTATTTAAAGGTGATACATTACTATTAATGAGTGATGGTTATCCGGAATTACAAAGTGATAAAAATGAAATATTCGGTTACAGACGAGCTAAGAATTCATTTGAATTAGCAGCAGAAAAACAGCCGGAAGAAATTATCACCTATTTAAAAGATGAAGGATCTCGCTGGGTTAATGATAAAGAGCCCGATGATGATGTAACGTTTGTGGTAATTAAAGTAAAATAGAATTTCAAAAGGAAATCAATGAAAATAATTTGCAAATTTAGAGTGAAAAATCAATCACAATTTTTAACTTCAATAATAATTTTCACCTTTTTCTTATGTAGTATAACATCATTAATCTACGGACAGCAGAACTACTTGTTTGAGAACATCTCTGTTCCTGAAGGGCTTTCGAATGCTACGGTCAACTATATTTTCCAGGATAGCAACGGATTCCTTTGGATTTCAACTGCAGACGGACTTAACAGATATGACGGAAATAATATAAAGGTATTTAAAAACGACCCAAACGATTCAACAACTTTAACAAGCAATAATTGTTTTGCAATTACTGAAGATTCCGAAGGGTTTATATGGATTGGCGTTTCCGGGAATGCTATTGCAAAATATAACCCAAAAGACGAAAGTTTTAAAAGGCTTCCAATAGAGACCGGAGGTATTAATAATAGTTCAGAATTTCATTCTGCCCTTTTTGATTCTAAAGGAAATTTATGGTTTGGTTCTACAAATCATGGAATACAAAAATTTAACAAATCAAAAAACAGATTTGAACAGGTACACCTCGATTCCTCAAATACTAGTGCACAATGGGGTCAAATCTATCATATAATTGAATTAAAGAATGGAAATATTCTGGTTGCAGATTATGGAAACGGAATTAAAATCTATAACAAAAAACTCAATGTTTTTCAGCCATATTTTCTTAAAACAAATTATAGCCCTATTGGAGTTTCTGCAATTTTTGAAGATGTATCCGGGAATATTTGGTTTGGAAGATATAATATTTTAATAAAATATTCCCCTGTTTATTATTCTATGGAAGAACTCAAGCTGTTTGACAGCTATGGTCATGGCGGTGACATTGAAGGAATTATTCAGGATGACGAAGGAAATTTATGGGTAGGGTCTTATGATGATGGGCTTTTTAAATTAAATGTTAAAAATAATAATTTTCAAAAGATTAATTATATTAACGAAAATTTTAGTAATGCACGTCATATAATCTGGAAAGTTTATAAGGACAAATATGGCGTTGTTTGGATTGGCAGCTTTGGGGACGGCATAATAAAATTTGATCCGTTTAGAAAACCCTTCAATTTTGCTAAAATTAATCCCAACGAAGTAGCAGGCAGCGGATCAAATTATGTAACTGCAATTAGCGGGTCTCAGCAAGATAATGAACTAACGGTCGGAACATCTTCAAAAGGTTTATTCTCTTTTGATATTGAAAATCAAAAATCAACTCCTTTGAAAATAAATTTCGAACCGTCAACCATAACAGACGGCAATATAAATATTCAAAGTATTGCAATAGATGGAAATGGGAACAAATGGTTTGCATACAATGCTTTAGGCCTTTATAAAATTGATAAGAATCATGTATTAAGTAAAATCCATTCACCTAATGAAAACAAATCGAATGACCATAATATTTATTCAATGAAAATAGATTTATCTGGAAATATCTGGATTGCTTCGGGCAATGGTTTTGAAAAGTATAATACAATTAAAAACGAATTGACACTTTTGCCTTCAATAATGAATAAAAAAATGAGTGTAAATTTAAATCAAAAGATACATGGGATTACCGCCATGCGTAAACCGATTTCTTCCATTCTTAAAGTAGGCGAAGCGTCAAATTTAGAAAAATCATTTTCATTGGATCATGATCAAAAAATATTAATTATTTGTCTTGGTGAAGGACGAATGGCACAAGGTAATGATGGTCTTTTTGACAAAGGTTCTCTACTATCAGGTGATGGAAAAGTTATCTGGTCGATGAATGATTTTTCAAAAACATTTTATGATGGAGGGGGATTTAAAAACCGTATTACTGTAAAAAGCCTGGAACTAAAAAAAGGCGAATATAAAATTAACTTTTCTACTGATGTCGGGCATTCCTATGGAAATTGGAATGTTCTTCCGCCACCCGATTCTATATGGTATGGAATTCAAGTGTTGAATTTAAATGACACCGAATTTAATAGTATTGACAATCTCACCCAAAATGAATTTAATTCTGATAAATATTTACCTATGGAAGCCGGCACCAGCATTGAGTTCAGCAAAAAAATGTACAACGTAGTTTGGCTGGGATCAACTGCTAACGGTTTTTTTAAATACGATATTAGCACTGGAAATTTTAAACAATATAATTTTGATTCAAAAAATAAATTTTCTCCAAACAATTCAATTAATACCATTTTTGAAGATAGGATGGGAATCCTATGGGTTGCAACCGCAAGTAATCTAATCAGATTCGATCCCGAAACAGAAAAAATTGAAAAGTTCGATCAAAAGGATGGACTTTCTTCAAACCTTGTAAATTCTATTGTTGAAGACATGCAGGGAAACCTTTGGATTAATACATCCGGAGGATTATCGAAACTAAATAAAAATGCAACTAAAGATAAATGGAATTTTGTCAATTTTGATGCAAGAGATGGACTTCAGGGCTTAGGGGCAAGCAAAGCAAACTGGATTAGCAAAAATGGCGAAATAGTATTGGGATGTAATGACGGTCTAATTTCATTTTATCCCGGAAAAATAAATGAAATTAAACCTGATATAGTTTTAGAAGATATTAAAATTTCCGATGTGTCACTAATATCAGACTCAGCTGCAGTAAAGCTGGAAAAAAGTATAATGAAACTTGATGAATTGGATCTTGCTTACACTCAAAATAATATTTCATTTGAGTTTGCATCCATTCATTTTTCAAGGCCGGAAAAAAATAAAATAATGTATAAGCTGGATGGATTTAATGATCACTGGATT
>CAZRMA010000390.1:0-4165 GCA_964600655.1 uncultured Ignavibacteriaceae bacterium | reverse complement strand
AAATCTTCAACCGAAGAACCAAATTTATTTTTTAGCTTTTCAAGTTTTGGTTCAAGTTTCGTTAAATTTTCAGCTGAAAATCTTGAAGCATTTTTTCTATGATCTCCTTCGTCAAATTTAGGCGGGTTTTTTTTGTTATATTTATCGAGCAGTAATCCTTGCGCAAGCGGGCTGTACGCAACATAAGATATTTTATCTTTTTCAATCAGCTCACGGGTTTTGGTTCCTTCAGGTAAAAGATAATCATTTAATGCACTTGATGAGCTTTGAATAACTTCCGGATTAACTTTTGGAATTAAAAATTCATATTCTTTATCAGTTTTTGCACACTGTCCGATAACTCTAATCTTTCCTTCGTCTTTTAATCGATACATTACTTCCACGGCATCATCAACATATTTATAGTTCTCTCCGTAGTTTGCATGATGGAAATAATAGATATCAATATAATCACGCTTTAAATTTATTAGTGACTGCTCGCATTGATGGCGGATATGAGCAGGTACATAAGCATGTTCTGCGGTTCCGGGGAACCATCCGATTTTAGAAGAGATTATAAAATCCTTAGAACGGTTTCCGAGTATTCTTGAAAGCATTCTTTCTGCTCTGCCATTGCCGTATACATCGGCATTGTCAAAATGAGTAACGCCATTGTCGATTGCATAATTTATTGCTTCTGCAATTTCTTTTTCATTTACATCTGCCCAGCCGTTGGGTGTTCCGTTAACCCAGTTAAGTCCGCCCATTGTCCAGCAGCCAAGACTTATTTCCGAAACTTCAATATCTGTTTTTCCAATTTTTCTGTATTTCATTTTTTCTCCGATAAATTAAAAAGTTTTTCCTTGTCGTTTTTCTTTAATCCGCTAACAACAAGATCATAAGAGTGGTCAATCAATTCTAAAATTAAATTGTTTTTTAATGTTCCAGATAAATCAATTGTATTCCAATGTGTTTTATTCATGTGATATCCTGGCTGGATTTCATCGTATCTTTCTCTCAGCTCAATTGCTTTTTCAGGCTCGCATTTTAGATTAATGCTTATTGGGGGAGTTAAATTGGCGATTAGAAATATTTTTCCCATCACTTTGTAAACAGGAGAGTCTTCGTTAAAAGGAAGTTCTTCTGTAACTCCGTTTTTCTTTAAGCAATATTCGCGAATAAATTCGAGATGCATGGCGATAAGTCAAAATTCAATAGTCAAATATCAAAGCCAAAAATATTAAAATCCTAATTCTTTTTCATCCAATTCACAGTATCTTTTATCCCATCAGCATAGCTGGTAGGTTTAACATTAAATCTTTTTTCAAACTTGGTGCTGTCAAATAGATAATCAGAATCGTATTGATACAGCATTTCTTTCATTTCTTTTAAACTTTTATTGAACAATCCCATTGACTTTAATATAAATTTTGGAAGCACTGTATATTTCGGTGGTTTGTTAAATTCTTTTGTACAAAGCTCAATTATCTCATTTCCGGTTAAAACATTTTTATCTGTGGGTAAATGCCATATTTGATTGTAAGCATCAGGAGTGTTTCCAAGCAGTGCTGTTGCTTTGCCTGCATCCAAAGTATATGTGAATGAATGTTTAACCTTATCATTTATCATCCACGTCGGATTTTTGCCTTTTAATAGATTGTCCAAAACCAAAAAGTTTATAGGTGCTTGTGCTTTTGGTCCGTAAAAATCAGCAGCACGGGCAACAATGGCTTGAAGATTTCCTTTTTTAACTTCATTTAAAATCATTTCCGAAATTTGTTTTCTTACTTTTCCTTTTTCGCTGATTGGATTGTGCGGAGTTTCTTCTGTCATCCAGCCATTTACTTTTCCGTAAGAATAGACATTATCAAAAAACACTAATTTGGAATTATGCTTTTCACATGCTTCAATTACATTCTGCATAATCTTAGGCCACAACTCACGCCAGGTTTTTGTATCGTAAGCTAATCCCACTGTTAAATAAACAATATCCGAACCTTCAACAGCTTGAATTATTTTTTCACGATTAGTTAAATCGGCGGGAAATAATTCGTCGGTGGAATTTACCTTTTTAGGATTTCGGCTAACCAGTCTTATTTTATCGTTGTATTTTAAAAGCTCTTTTGCAAGCCCGGTTCCAATTACTCCTGAAGATCCAAGAATTGTTTGCATATTTCCTCTTCTTATTAATTTATGTTTATTAAAGTATTGTAATGTAAGTGCAGGTTTTACATAAGATAGAGAAAGATAGAAAATAAATCAAACTTTATAATAGATTTTTAGCCGCCTCCGGAAAATCTAATTTTTCAATATCTTCTTTTGAAATTGATCTAAGGGATTTTCTTTTAATATGAAATGCAAGGGACAAGCGGACTAATTCTTCAGCTTTAGATAAATCAGATTCATCATTACTATAAAAGGTTGTCCAGCCTGAATTTGGGATCCATTTGTGTTCTTGAACCAAATTATCTTTTAAAAGTTCATCTCTAATTTTTTTGTTAAAGAGAATATCCAGAACGCCGTTATAATGAACATGTCCAACCTCTTTTCCATTCAGCAAAAATTCTCTTCCGCCCATTTAATGCTCAATTGAACTTACGCCATTCAATAAGAGAATGTCGGACTCAAACTTATTTACCAACTCACTTTGTGAAACAAGAATTAATCATCTTCTATTTTTATCAATCCATCTAGCAACATCCTTTGCAAAATATGTTAAAAACATATCCGCTCCGGCGCGCTTAATAGCAATTAAAGACTCAAGCATTACACGCTCTTCATCAATCCATCCATTTTGTCCTGCCGCCTTAATCATTGCATATTCTCCGCTCACCTGGTAAGCAGCAGTCGGCATTCCGAATTTATCTTTTACTCTTCTTATAATATCAAGATAAGGGCCTGCCGGCTTAACCATAACAATATCAGCTCCTTCTTCAATATCGGATTCGACTTCTCTAATTGCTTCATCACCGTTTCCAATATCCATTTGATGAGAACGCCTGTCGCCAAAAGCGGGTGCTGATTCGGCAGCATCTCTAAAGGGGCCATAGTAACCCGAAGAATATTTTGCTGCATAACTCATAATTGGAATTTTTGTGAAACCTTTGTAATCAAGTGCTTTTCTGATTGCAGCGACTCTCCCATCCATCATATCGCTGGGGGCAATTATATCCGCACCAGCTTCAGCATGAGATACTGCTTCTTTGGCAAGCAGGCTGACGGTTTCATCATTTAAAATTTCTTCGCCGGATAAAACTCCGCAATGGCCGTGTGAAGTATATTCACAAAGACAAACATCTGTAATAACTAAAAGATTTTTTACTTCTGCTTTAATTGCTCTGATAGCTCTTTGAATTATTCCATTCGGGTCATAAGCTTCCGAACCTTTTTCATCTTTGTGTTCTGGAATGCCGAATAAAATTACCGCAGGGAGTCCTAGAGATTCTACTTCTTTACATTCTTCGACTAATTTATCAATCGATTTTTGATATACTCCCGGCATTGATTTTATTTCTTTGTTAATATTTTCTCCAGGCACAACAAACAAAGGATATATCAAATCATTTTTTGATAATTCTGTTTCGCGAACCATGTCCCTTAATAAAGGATTATATCTTAATCTTCTTAATCGTTTCGTTGGGTAAGATGCCATTTAATTTTTCCTTTCTTCTATCTCTATATTACTCTATTGTTATTTCGACCAAAGGGAGAAATCTTTCGCTAATCAACAGAAAAGATTTCTCACTCGAGGACTCGTTCGAAATGACAGTGGATACTTTTTTCTAATATAAATTATCAACACAGAGATTTAATTTTATTTACTACTATTTCTGAATTCTTTATGCAATCGCCGACAGAAATTCCACCGCGGTAATTGCCGCTTAAAATTATTCCCGGATTTTTCTTTTCAAATTCATCAAAATAATTTTCATGTTCAATGTATCCCAAATTGTACTGAGGAATTGCCTTCGACCAGAACCTGCTTGTTATATAAATAGGATTCCCGGTTATTTTCATTAATGGTTCGAATTCGTTTCTAACTTTTCTTATCAAATCTTCTTTGTCTTGATTTATAACTTCGGGATTTCTTGCTCCGCCGACAAACAAAGTGAATGTTGCTTTGTCATCCTCGGCTCTGTTTGGAAAGATAACCGAGCTCCAAATAGCACCAAGAAAAGATTTTTTT
>CAZRMA010000389.1:0-4171 GCA_964600655.1 uncultured Ignavibacteriaceae bacterium | reverse complement strand
GTGTTTTCCCCAATATTTCCAAATCAAGCCAGATGTTCTGATTCTTTGCATAATATATATCTAACTTTTCTGTTTCTTCTACATTTGAATTTTCAAGATACCAAAAACCTGTTAAGCCTTGCTTTCCAAGAAAGAGATTTTCATTCTTCACAATATTTTTGGGGCCAACAAAACTAACTCTCCCCGTAAATATTTTAGGGATATTTAGTATCAAATTTTTGAAGTCAGATTTCTTATTGCTTAGTTTGACGAATAAATATATGAAAGGATAAATAAAAAACAAAACAAATAAGGCTAATGAATAATCGAATAATGACTTGATCATCCGAAGCACTGGGTTTGAAATGTTATAATTTATTTCAAAAAGAGGAATATCTTCAAGAATTGATACCGAAGATTTTCCTACTAAAAAGTCAAGATTGTTACCAATAAGTTTAAATTCAACACTTTCGTCCTGGCAGGATGAAACTATCTTCATCATTTCATTATACGTAAGCTCTTCTGAAGAAAAAATAACTTCATTTATTTTCTTTTCTGAAATGATTTTTTTTATGCTTTCGATGCTTCCGACTATTTCAATATCTTCAATTTTTTTTCCAACTTCTTTATGAGAAAATCCAATTAAACCAATTACATTATGAAAATCTTGTGATCTATTTTTTAGTTTCGTTGCTATTTGAACTGCAGGTTTGTTCACACCAACAATCAAAGCTCTTTTATTCATGGTTGAATATTTATCGACACCTACTTTGAAAAATAATTTTAATACAATTCGCCATAAGGCTAATATAAGAAAAGCCAATATGAATGTGATAATTACTACGGCACGGCTGTAAGCAAACTGCTTAAAGAAAAAAGTTGCTGAAGAAATTAGAAAGAAGCTTATTATTAATGCACCAAAGGTTCTAAGCACAGAAAGAGAATCTCTTCGGTAAACTCGCATAATACTTGAAATTAAAATATGAAGGAACGCTGGAAAAATAAAGATAAATAGCAAGTGATTTTCATTAAATCCTAACCATGTCGTATAATTTTTGTAAAAATTTTCCGCTAGGTAAATTGAAAGATCAAACATTAACAAATCAATTAATATAGATAGAAGAATTAATTTTCTTCTCCCCATGAATGCAATTAATTCACGCAATCCAATTGCAACACGCAAAATTATTTCTACCAAAAACGAAGTTGACAAATGTTTTTTTACAAAAAGATGCATAGCACTATAAAATATTTTAGTTTCGTCGAGACTGCTTCTTTTAGTGCTTTCGCCTTTATAATGTATTATTTGTGTATCATGAAAATAGTAAACCTTTTTACCGCACTTTTGAATCCTGTAACAAAAATCCAAATCTTCACCGTACATAAAAAACTGCTCATCGAGCCCCCCAATCTCATCATAAATTTTCCGTGGGAACATCATAAATGAGCCTGAAATCGCGTCTACCTCATAAGTTTTATTTTCATCAAGGTAAGTAAGATTATATCGCGCAAACAATTTACTTTCTGGAAACAGACTGCTCAAGCCTGTAACCTTGCAAAAAGAGGTCCATGGTCCAGGGAAACTTCTTCTGCAAGCAAGTTGGAGAGTTCCATCAGGATTTAAAATTTTACATCCAGCAAGTCCAGCTTCAGCAGTATCCTTAAAAAAAGAAATCATTTTTTCAAAAGTATCTTCGCCAACTAATGTATCTGGATTTAGTAAAAGTATGTACTCACCTTTTGATTGAGCCAATCCAATATTGTTTGCTTTACTAAAACCCAAATTTTTTTGATTGGCAATTAATTTTATATCAGGAAACTTTTCTTTGATAAATTCCACGCTGCCGTCATCTGAAGCATTATCAACGATAATAATTTCATAAGAAATTTTTTGAGCAGCTTTGTAGATAGAATGGATAAGATTTTGTAAAAATTCTTTTACATTGTAGTTAACTATGATTATTGAGAGGTTCAATTTGATTAGTTTAACTTATTTTAAAATCCAAATTTCAAAAGTCAATTTCAAATATTTTTATTTTGACTTTTTTTAATTTAATTAAAGCAGTCCCAAAATACTTCTAACTCTTAATTTCCATACCATTGTAACCGCTTCACGTACAATCTTCTTCGACATTTTTGAAGTGCCGGAAGTTCTATCAATAAATATGATTGGGATTTCTCCTATTTTAAAATCTTTTTTCCAGGCTTTGAATGTCATTTCAATTTGAAAGGCATAACCATTTGATTTAATTTTATCAAAATTAATTTTTTCAAGTACTTCTCTTCTAAAACATTTATATCCGCCTGTTGTATCTTTAACTGGAAGACCTGTTATTATTTGAGTGTACAAATTAGCAAAATAGCTTAGCAGAAGCCTTCTCATTGGCCAATTCACAACATTCACACCAGTCAAATATCTGCTTCCTAAAACAAGATCATATGATTCAATCATCCTTAAAAAATTTTGAATTTCTTTTGGATCGTGAGAATAATCGGCATCCATTTGAAAAATAAAATCATAATTATGCTGAAGTGCGTATTTAAATCCTGTTACATAAGCTGTTCCCAATCCCATCTTCTTTTGCCGTTTTAATATTTTCACACTTTCATTAGTCTTTCCAAATTCCATTACAAAATCAGCAGTACCGTCGGGTGAATTATCATCAACAATCAATATATCTACATTATCATATCGATTTAAAATATCTGGAATAAGTTTTTTCACATTTTCCAGCTCATTGAAAGTAGGAATTATTATTAATGATTTTTTATTCATTACACTTTAAGCACTAATAATTAATAAATTTTAAAAATTAAAATAGGATTAATCTTTGAGAAATCAAGTAATTTATTCGTAGTGACCTTTCCCAAACAACACCACAAAAACAGTTCTAAATATTATTTTGAAGTCCATTCTAATTGACATGTTTTCGATATAAAAAAGATCATAACGAAGCTTTATTTTTACATCCTCTATTGTTTCATCATATTTATGCTTTATTTGCGCCCAGCCCGTTATACCCGGACGAACTTTTAGTCTTCTTTTATAATATGGAATTTCTTCCGATAACTTTTCAACAAAATATGGCCTCTCAGGGCGAGGTCCAACAATACTCATTTCGCCTTTAAAAACATTGTACATTTGAGGAATTTCGTCAATGCGAACTTTTCGAATAAAAGCACCAACTTTAGTTATGCGGGGATCATTCTTTTGAGACCAAACCGGACCAGTTAACTTCTCAGCATCAGTCCTCATTGACCTAAATTTAACCATCTTAAATAACTCACCATTCATCCCACAGCGTTCTTGCGTAAAAAATATCGGGCCTTTATCTCCAAGCTTTATGGCGATAGCTGCGATTGTACATACAGGCAATGAAACTAACAAAATTAAAATAGAAATAATCAAATCTAATATACGTTTTAACTTTTTTTCCCATTCAGGCATCAATTCGGGGACAATATCAATTAATGGGAAACCATATAATTGGGAAGTACGTGCCTGACCACTTAAAATTTCATAAAGATCAGGGACAATTTTCAAACCGGATTTTTTTGTGTCGCATTTGGCTATCAATTCCATAACCACATCTTCATTTCCTTTTTCCAGTGCAATAATTATTTCCCTTGGTTCGAATTGCGCTTGAAGCTCACCAATTTTATTAACTGTACCAACCACAGGAATGTTTTCATAATTTTTATCTAAGTTTTCATCGTTTGTGGTTATAAAACCTTTAACGTCTAGTCCTAAAGCCTTATATCGTTTTATCTGATTAAAAACATCAAATGCTTTGGGATTAAATCCTACAATTAAAGCATTTTTTCTGCCGATACCTTTTACGAGTAATTTTCTCTGAAAGCTTCTGATGAATAGTCGTCCTACTCCAACGAAAAAAAGAAGCAATATCCAATAAATAAAGATTAAAATTCTATTTGATGAAGCAACCCCTTCGATATAATCAGAAATGAAAATGATAAAAAATAAAATAAAAATGCCGACAAAAGTTGCTTTAAAAAGAGTTGAGATTTCATCAAAGCGTGAAGCAGCAAACCATGTGCGGTACATTCCAACAAAAGTAAAAATAAGCAGCCAAAATAAATAAGTAGCAACCATTGCCGGATACAAAACCGGAGTAGACAATATTTGAAACCACCCTGTTTGAATTCGCAAATAGAAATAAACAACCAACGC
>CAZRMA010000388.1:0-4177 GCA_964600655.1 uncultured Ignavibacteriaceae bacterium | reverse complement strand
TTTGACAATAGCTTTTTGGGAAAGGCCAAAATATAGATTTGTTAATTGATCAATATTTCCGCTTTCCCACTTTTTCCAGGGGTCAATATTTGGCTGAATTAAACCAACCTTTACTGTTTCATTTGAAAGCTTAAAATTGTATAATTTATAATTTCCATAGATGAGTATAAAACAGATAAGAATAATTAAACTTATTAATTATGCAGAAAATATTATTTTCTTCTCTTTTAATTTTTTCAGGCTTTTGTATATAAGAATATTAATTAAGATTATTACAAAAGATAAACCTACTGCCCCGATAATATCAGCAATCTGAATAAATGATAAGAAACGTGCTACCCCGCTGCCCAGAGTTAGCCATGGGAAACTTGCATCGGTCAACATGTAAATATATTCGTAAGTAACCCAGAAAAATGGGAATAAAAATATAACTGACGGGTAGGGTAAAATCTTTTTTGAAAAATAGTATAGTGTTGAAGGTATCAGAAATAATATCGGGTTAAAGAATACAAGCACCACCCCCGAAATCATTAAAAATGGATCTGCGGTAGGCTGCCAGCTTCCTACCCAATAAAGCGTAATTAAATTAAAAAACCAAAACGTAAAATACGTTGCCCGATTTATTTCACCAAGTCCTTTTTTTTGTTCAATAATTTGAAAGTATGGAACGAGTGCGACAAGCATTAAAATTGTGAAAGGAAATGGAACTGGAGGAAAAGCGAGTCCTAATAGAATTCCGCTTGAAGCTAGAAGAAGGCGTTCTTTATTTCTATTTTTTTTTTGTTCGCGAGATAAGTGTACTTTATTTCTAAAAAACTTTTTCAACTTCTATTCTTTTTCTTCTGAATAAAAAATCTAACAACAAAATACAAAACGATAACTACTGTTATTATTATTGCGACATTGTTATAAGTCGAAATTAATTGATCGACTTTTTTAATGTTGTAACCGAAAATCATTCCCAAATAAATTATAATTGAATTCCATACTAAAGCACTAATGGCAGAAAGAATCACCGTTTTCTTAAAATCAAGCTTGCTGAGTCCTGCAAAAAATGAAATTACTGATCGAGTTCCTGGCAGAAAACGATTGGCTAAAATGATTTGATAACCATATTTCATAAACCAGTTTTCAACCTTATCAACTGATTTGATTGAAATAAATTTAATTTTACCTGCATGAACAACTTTTTTATCTAATTGGCCGCCAATCAGAAATAATGTCATAAAGCCAATTACACTGCCAATAGTTGTTATTAATAATGCAGGAATAAAATGGATGGTGCTTTCTGCAATTAAAGAACCGCCGATGACTACCACTAGGTCACTTGGAGAAGGTGGAAAAACATTTTCAACAAAAGAGAAAAAAAACAATGCTACATAAATCCATAATGGAGATAATTCGGAGATGTGTTTAAGAATATCTTCAACCATGTTAATTTTTTTTAATCAGTAAAACAGTAGCAAACGAAGATACTCCCTCTTCCCTTCCTACAAATCCTAATTTTTCTGTAGTGGTTGCTTTAACGGAAATTTGCTCAAGTGATGTTTCCAAAACAGTAGAAATATTAATTCTCATTTCGTCTATATATGGAGCAAGCTTTGGTTTTTGCATGGCGATAACTGCATCAACATTTCCAATTTTATATCCTTTACTGTTTATCAAACCAAAAACGTTTTTTAATAATTCCATGCTGTTTGCGTCTTTATATTTTGCATCTGTATCCGGGAAATGCTTTCCGATGTCACCTAGTGCTAATGATCCAAGCAAAGCATCGCATATCGCATGTAAAAGTACGTCAGCATCTGAATGCCCAAGAAGGCCTTTTTCATAAGGTATTTGAACACCGCCGAGAATTAATTTTCTTCCTTCAGCAAAAGCATGAACATCGAATCCAATTCCAGTCCTGAAATTATTCAATACCTTACCTCAAAAGAATTGAATTCGTTTTGGGACTCACGCCAATAAATTTTGCAGCTATTTACAGAAGCATGTGATGGCCCTACTTTTATTTTCAAGAACAAATCTTCAATCATTGCTTTTGGCCCTTCCACAACAGTCTGCACTTCACCAGTAAAAAGATTTTTTGTGAAACCTTTTAAATTCAAAGCTTGTGCATGTCTGATAACATAATAACGAAAGCCCACGCCTTGAACTAACCCATTGGCAATTATTTCTGCTCGCATTTCATTGCTGCCCATGATTTTTATTTATTCTCTTTACCAAAATTTCGGTTACTAAAAGCCCTGTAAATATAAGGATACAGCCCATAAAGCCAAAGTTAGAAACTTTTTCACCTAAAATAAAAAATGCAGCGAGCGCAGCAAAAATTGGTTCAAGAGAAAGAATAATTCCAGCTTTTGTAGGTGTAACTACTTTTTGAAATTTTGTTTGAAGTGTAGTTGTTATGATTGTTGCAAGTATTGAAGTGTAAAGCAATGCAAACACTAAATTTGAGGTTACATGCAAATGAATTTGTTCAAGATTAAAAGTGAAATTGAATGCCGATATGAGTAATGCACTTAATCCGGTTACAAATATTTGTAAAATTACTAATGGCATGAAAGGATTTTCACGTGTAATTTTATCCAGATAAACCATATACATTGCAAAGAGAATTGAGCAGAGTAAAGTTAAAGTATCTCCAATATTAAAATTGCTCCCGATTTCAGAAAATATATCTAAAAAGTTTTGGCCTTTACTTGAAAGAAATATTAATCCAATAAAAACAAATAAAACTCCAAGCAAATTCATTTTTGATGGGACTTTTCTTTCAATAAAAAATTGCAAGAAAGGAATGAAGATTACAAATGTTCCGGAAATGAATCCTGACTTCGTAGCAGAAGTATATTTTAATCCAATTGTCTGGGCAGCGAACCCCAGAAAAAATAGAAACCCTAATAATAGTCCTCCCCTAATCGTCTTTTTACTAATTCCTTTAAATATTTTAGGAACAAAAGGCAGAAAAATTATTGCAGCGATCAGAAACCTAATGCCTAAAAAAAGCATTGGGGAAACATCATTTAAAGCTGATTTAATTATTACAAAAGTTCCGCCCCAAATAATTGTATTGAGAAGTAAAGCACCTTCGCCTAAATATTTTTTCATTTAATATGGGGATATATTGGCAAGAGTTTAAACATCTAAAATTTTTTATTGATTATCTTTTGAATACCCAAATGATTTTAATTGCTTTTCGTTGCTTCGCCATTTATTATTGACTTTAACACGCAACTCAAGAAATACGGTGTGCTGTAAAAATTCTTCAATTGCTTCCCGGGATTTTTCGCCCAACTTTTTAATTGCTGCGCCCTGCTTCCCGATGATAATTCCTTTTTGACTATCGCGCTCAACAATAATTTCAGCACTGATATAATTTTTTTTATCTTCCCGTTCTTTAAATTCATTAATTAAAATTTCAACGCTGTAAGGTATTTCTTCCTGATATTGTTCCAATACTTTTTCACGAATTATTTCTGAAACAAAAAATCTTTCATTTTCATCTGCCACAATATCATCAGGATAATACTTAGGCCCTTCAGGTAGAAACTCAATTATTGAATTAGTCACTTCAGTTAAATTAAATTTTAATGAAGCTGAAATGGGAATAACTTTCTTAAAATTATTTGTTGATTCATATTTTGCGATTAATTCAGATGCGGCTTTTTGATTTGATAAATCTATTTTATTCAACAATAATAGTTTTGGTTTATTATTTTTAGTTAAAACATTACCAGCAAATTCCTCATTAAAAAGCTTCTTTCCTTCTGGGTCATTTCCTAAATCGACAATGAATATTATAACATCTGCATCCTGAACTGATTGCCCGACAAAATCCATCATTTTTTCTTGAAGAAGATAATTCGGTTTTAAAATCCCGGGAGTATCCAGAAAAATAATTTGGTATTTTTTTTCCGAAAGAATTCCCAAAATATTTTTTCGCGTAGTTTGAGGCTTTGAGGTTATAATTGAAATCTTTTGTCCAAGCAGATTATTCATTAATGTTGATTTACCAGCGTTAGGCAGGCCAAGTATTGCAGCATATCCAGATTTATGATTCATCAAATTCTTTCATTTAAGTTTAGACTACAACTATTCAAGAACTACTGCAGTTCCGCTTGCTGTTACCATCAACATATTTCCACCACCGCCACCGATTGTTTCATAATCCAAATCA
>CAZRMA010000387.1:0-4182 GCA_964600655.1 uncultured Ignavibacteriaceae bacterium | reverse complement strand
TTGAATATCCGCCGGAGAATATTTTGAATAAACAATTTTGCTAATAAATTTTGAGATAAATCTCAAAAACATTTTTATCAAGACCGCAAAGGTACATAATTTCCACGGCGTTTAACATATAAAAAATATTCAATAATCGAATTTTGCATCAATTTCCAACTAAAATCCCTAATAGATAAAAAAATCAAAGGATTATTTCAAAAAATAGAAAAGTTTAATGAGCCTTTCTATTAAAAAATCCGTTATATGAAGAAAGCCCAATCTTTGTTTCAGTAGCCGGTTTAAGCTTACCGTCTTTTTCTGGAATATATTTTCTTTGACGAAATCTATCAAATAGCTTGCGAATCATAGTAGTGAAATATGGAAATCTAATAATTAAATTAACTTTAGATTTAAGAGCTTCCAAATTTTCAAATTCATAAACAACTAAAATTAAAAGCTTTTGACTCTGCTCAATCTTTGCTAAAAGATATTTTTGTTCATTATAGCCGTATTTGTTTAATGAATTTTTCCCAAACAATGAATCAGCTTCGTCAAAGAGAAGGATGGTTTCTGAGACCTCAGCTTTACTAAAAATTTTATCAAGATTTTTTTCTGTTTCACCAATGTACTCACTTTTGATGCTACGTAAATCAATCCTTTGAACTCTCCTTTTCAATCTATCCTGTAAAATCTCTATCGCCATCTGCTTTGCAGTTTCTTCAGGCGAGAAGAACATTAATTTATTTTTTTCATTATGAACGTGGTTTTCCAATGAGGTGAGAAGGTTATAAAATTCTTCACTTAAAAAATCTATTATTTTATCATTATTTTTTTTCAAGCTTTTCATATTATGATTTTATTTTTCCGATTTTAAGCTATATCAATATCAAAAGTCTGAACAGAAATCTGATCAATTATTTCATTTTTATCAATAATAATAGCCGTTAATTTATTACCGGTATAAGCAGAAGTATCAATGTATGCGGAATTATTTGATTTATTTATCATAACATTTTCTTTTCTTGTATGCCCAACCACCTGAAGTTTTCCAATATCAATCAGTTCATCCCTGGTCCAAAGTATTCCATGTTCGTTAGCAATCTGGTTTCTCATAATTAATTCCAGGTCATCCAGGTTTTCAAGAATCTTTGCAGGCAATTTAGATTTAAAGTATCTTGAAATACCTGCATGCGAAATAAAGCAGTCTTCATGATTAATAAATAATGGTGCCTTAGAAATCTCATCAAGATGAGTATCAATTCTTTCAAATCTATCACGGTATGAAGTCACAGTTGTTTCAGAACCGTTGTAAAGCCAAATTTTGGCTAAAGGATGTTCGGGAAATTTTATAAAATAATAAAACATAATATCATGATTTCCACATGTAAACTTTATGTTCTCTTCCATTACAAAATCTAAAACTTCATAGCTGAAATTTCCTCGATCAACCAAATCACCTACGGAACAAATTTTTGTATCCGGGTATTTTTTCTTTACTTGTTCGACCAGTTCTTTTAATGTATTGAAACAGCCGTGAATATCTCCAATTACAGCAATCATAAGATTAAATTATATATACGAATTCTCGTGAGCAGATTTTAAAAGCTCTTCTCTAAATTTAGGATGTGCAATATTTACTAAAGCTTTAACTCGTTCTCTAATAGTTTTCCCATAAAGCTGTGCTGTTCCATATTCCGTAACAATATAATGAACATCACCTTTAGTTGTGACTACACCTGCTCCTGATTTTAATTTAGTAACAATTCTTGAAACATTTTGATTTTTAGTACATGAAGGCATAGCAATTATCGGCTTACCTCCTTTTGAACGTGAAGCCCCTCTAATAAAATCCAACTGGCCGCCAAACCCGCTGTACATACGGTCACCAATAGAATCAGCACATACCTGTCCGGTAATATCAACTTCTATTGCTGAATTTATTGCAACCATTTTATCATTCTTTGCTATAATATACGGGTCGTTAACATATTCCTGGCTGTGAAATTCAAAAATCGGATTGTTATCAATAAACTGGTAAAGTTTTTTAGTACCCAATACAAATCCGGCAATTACTTTCCCCGGATGCAGAGTTTTTTTCTCGTTGGTTATTATTCCTTTTTCAATTAAATCTATCACTCCATCAGAGAATAGTTCACTATGAACACCTAAATGTTTTTTATCTGATAAGAATGGTAAAACAGAATTTGGAATAGCTCCAATACCAAGCTGTAAAGTGGATTCATCTTCAATTAATGAAGCAACATTTTTGCCAATTAAGTCATATATTTTTTTCTCTTCGTCGCTAACATCATTATCTGAACCGGTAAGTTCGTTTATTTCTTCATCCACTTCAACTATATAATCTATTTTACTTACATGAATGAAACTGTCACCAAGTGTTCTTGGCATTTTATTGTTTACTTGTGCGATTATGATTTTTGATTTTTCTGCTCCAGCTTTTGTCAGCCCAACATCAACACCATAGCTGCAAAACCCATGTTCGTCGGGAAGAGAAACATGAATGATAGCAGCATCAAGCTTGATTGCTCCTGATATAAATAATAACGGAACTTCAGCTAAGAAGATTGGAATAAATTCTGCCCTGCCTTCCTGAACTGCTTTTCTGCTGTTGTTTCCGAGAAAGAATGAAAAATGAGTAAAGTGCTTTTCCATTCCTTTTGATAAATATGGAAGTTCGCCAACAGCAAGTGCGTGATAAATAGAAACATCACTTAATTCATCACTTCTTTTAACCAAAGCGTTAACCGTGGTAGAAGGGAATGCACAATTTGAATGAACTAAAATTTTATCGTGAGATTTTATTGACCGCACTGCTTCATCGGCAGAAACCACTTTTTGCTTATATAACCTTAACATATTTGACGAAAGGTTTTCGTGCAATTCTATTTCTTTTGGTTCAGTCAATTATTTTTAAAGTCTTTCATTATAATTAATTAGTTGAAAAAACTCTTAACTTTCTGTATTCAAGGTCGAATATGTTTGCAATTGCTTCATTTGAACAATAGCCCTGATAAGTGCAAACTCCTTTGGCTAAACCTGCGTCTCCCATTAAAGCATTAACAATTCCGTTATCGGCAATATCATGGATATATGGTAATGAAGCATTGTTTAAACCATAGCTTGCAGTTCTAGATACAAGTGCTGGCATATTGGGAACGCAATAATGAATAACATCATGAAGCTTGAAAACCGGGTCAGCAAGTGTTGTAACTCTACTTGTTTCAATGCATCCCCCCTGGTCAATTGAAACATCAATTATTACAGATCCTTTTTTCATCTCTTTTACCATTTCCTCAGAAACAAGATGTGGAGTTTTTTCGCCTTTTATTAAAACAGCACCAATTAAAACATCAGCAAACTTAACACCGCGTGTAATAGTATATGGATTTGCCATTACTGTTGTAATTCTTTTCCTAAATAAGGAATCTATTTTTCTTAGTCTATTTAAATCATTATCGATTACTATAACTTGTGCGCCTCTTCCAATTGCTGCCCTTGCTGCAGTAGTCCCAACTACACCGGCACCTAATATTACAATTGCAGCCGGAGCTACGCCGGGAATGCCTCCCATTAAAATTCCTCTTCCCCCTTCCCGGTAACTTTCGAGATATCTTTCAGCTAATTGAATAGAAAGCGGCCCGGCAATTTCACTCATTGAATGAAGAATTGGGAGCTGATCTTCACTTTCAATCAGTTCGTATCCTATGGCGATAATTTTCTTTTGAAGTAGTTTATTTATTGTGTCTCTTTTACCAACCGCTAGGTGAAGCGATGAAAACAATATTTGGTTTTCCATTAATAAATCAACTTCGGATTCTTTAATTGGGGTTACTTTTACAATTAATTCTGCTCTTTTGTAAACTTCATCAGCACTATACACAATAGTTGCACCTGTTTTTATAAAATCTTGATCACTAAAATGGCTGCCTTCTCCGGCACCGCTTTGTATGTAAATTGTATGCCCTGCTCTTACGAGCGAATCTACTCCGGCAGGAGCTAATGCAATTCTTAATTCTTCATTAAGATTTTCTTTTGGTATTCCGATTATCATAATACTTTTTTTTAATTAATAATTAAATCTACCTAATAGGCTTTTGAGTTTCAACTAAAAGATAGCTCGTTGGGATTCGAATCATATAAAGCCGAATTAGCATTTCCCCTAAAAAATTTATCAAACCG
>CAZRMA010000386.1:2621-4205 GCA_964600655.1 uncultured Ignavibacteriaceae bacterium | reverse complement strand
AGAAAGAAAGTAATGAGAAATTTTACATTGCAACCAAAGCCGGCAGAAGATTAAATCCTCATACTGCCGAAGGATACAACCGGAAAAAATTAACTTCATTTGTCGAGCGCAGCCTTAAAAATCTTAACACAGATTCAATAGATTTGCTTCAGCTTCATTGCCCGCCGACAGAAGTTTATTACATGCCTGAAGTATTTGATATTCTTGATAATTTGGTAATAGAGGGTAAGTTAAAATATTACGGAGTTAGTGTTGAAAAAGTTGAAGAAGCTATTAAAGCAATTGAATATCCGAATGTTCAAAGTGTGCAAATAATTTTTAACATGTTTCGTCACCGTCCATCCGATTTGTTTTTTGAACTTGCAAAAAAACGTAAAGTAGGAATTTTAGCCCGTGTCCCGTTATCATCTGGAATGCTTACGGGAAAATTAAAATCTAATTCCAAGTTTGAAAAAGATGATCACCGAAATTTTAACCGACAAGGTGGAGCATTTGACCGAGGTGAAACCTTTTCGGGTGTTGATTATAAAACCGGTTTAAAAGCGGTTGAAAAATTAAAATCGATATGCCCAAAAGGAATGAGCTTAACACAATTTGCGTTAAAATGGATTTTAATGTTTGATGCTGTTACTTGCGCAATTCCAGGAGCAAAAAGAGAAGATCAAACTGAAGAAAATATTAGAACATCAGAAATTCCAAAACTGTCAGAAAAAACAATGAAAGAAGTAGAGAACATTTATAATAAATATATTAAGAAAGATGTTCATCAATATTGGTGATAAATAAAGATAACCTTTTTAACTTAATATTTAAGGGGTTAGAATATGGAACATAATTGTTATAATCATCCTGAAAGAAAAGCATATTCAATTTGTCATAATTGCGGAAAAAGCTTTTGTGAAGAATGTCTAACTGACGGCGGAGATTATTACTATTGTAAAAACCCAGAATGTCAAGAAACTTTAAACAAAGGAAAAAATCTTGACAATCAAGAATCAATAAATGCAGGTGATAATTCCGAACTGCCTGAAGATATTACTTGCCCAAGCTGTGGAAATGAATTAGAACTTTCGGATGAAGAAAGAGAAACAAAAAAGATTCATTGCCCTGAATGTGAAACCTTTATTGATTTCACTGTTAACCCGCCAAAAGTGTTGGACGTGCAAAATTATACTTTCCTATTGTCTTCTCTTAATCAAGGAGATATTGGTTTAATAAAATCAATTCTTGATGACAATGAAATTGATTATTATGTAAACGGCGAAAATTTTTTATCTGTCCGTCCTCTACTTGAACCGGCTCAATTTTTTGTGAATGAAAATCAATTTGAAGAAGCAAAGAATTTATTAAAAGATTTTGACTTAAAAATTTTTGGTTTCTCTACTAGGAATTCAGAGTAACTTAAGTTCTACTTTTTAAATACTTAAAGAGAATTTATATGATAAAAGAAATATCGCGCGAATTATCTATTTTAGTCGAAAACACAGTTAACATACTTAAATCTGTGGATAAAGACTTAGTAAGTATAAAACCAGCTCCTAATAAATGGTCAATAAAGGAGATACTTGGACACCTCAATGATTC
>CAZRMA010000386.1:0-2611 GCA_964600655.1 uncultured Ignavibacteriaceae bacterium | reverse complement strand
AAATAATCATAACAGGTTTATTAGAGCCCAGGAAGTCGATTTTCTCGAATCGCCCAGTTACCATCAGGATTTTTGGGTTAGTGTGCAATCATATAATACAGTTCCCTGGGATGAGTTGGTTGAATTATGGAAATTACACAATCTTCTTCTAGCACATGTTATTTATCATGTGAATAATGAAAAGTTAAAAGTAAAATGTAAAATAGGAAACGATGAGCCTGTGACATTGGAATTTTTAATAGAAGATTATGTTGCTCACATGAAACATCACTTAAAACAAATTGATGAGAGAAGTTAGTAGTTTAATTTGTCAGCTATGATAAACCCAATTTCTTTGAGAAATTGGGTTTATGAATATCACTATTATTAATTTTTAAAGTCCGAAAGCGAAAAGAATTAGCCCAATTGATAATCCAAATCCAAAATTAAACAACTTAATTTTAATTGAATCCTTTAATGAGAAGGAAAGCAACGGAAGCATTCCATGTCCATCTTGAACGATTGAGCTTGTAAGCAAAACTGAAAACGGAATTAATCCGGTGGCAAATAATGAAACAAAAATCAAATGGGGACCGGATTCCGGGATTAAACCTATCAATGCCCCCACAAATAAAAATACAATTGCGTAACTGGTTGTAAAATATTCAAGATTTAAATACTTCAAAGAAATTTCAACAACTAATAATGCACCGAAAGTCCAGAGTGCAATTTTCCAAATATGCTTTTTAATTATATGTTCAAAAATATGTTCTTTAAAAAAATGTTTTAGTGTTTTTTCAGTATTATGAACTACAAGTTCGCCGCAATCACCGCAGGTTTCTATGTTAAATTTTTTTACCAGAAGATCTACAATTTTCCCGGAAAAAATTCCAATTACAAAAAGAATCAAAAATAATATAATTGCCATTTTAGGAAACATGGCGAGCATTACAAAAGCTTCATCGCCTGAAACTGCAACCATTGAACCCGCTAACGCACCAAAGCTGATTAAGCCGTGAATATATAATGATACATTTGTGAATCCACCAAAACAGCCCGGCAAGGCACCTATGAATGAAGAAATTGCATATTGCCTGTTTTTATTTTTCCCTTTAAGCAGGCTTCCTATTTTTCCTTTTGTGCGTAAATTGATTAAATCAATAAGTATCATCATCACGGTTACAAGCACTGTAATTTGAACCGTATCCTCAATGACTTTTATTAGAATTTCTTCCATAAATCAAAAAATGTACAATAGTTAATTTCAATTATTATGATTGCAGGTTAAATCCGGATTATTACTCAATTCTCCGTTAAGAAATTTACTTGCCGCATCATCTATTAAATTAATGTCTGTAAAAATAGGAATAATATTGTTCTGCTTTAAATCTTCCATAATTCGCCAGCCGCCGCCTTGTGAAACTAAGTAGGCACAATCTTTTAATCCTTCAATTAAATTTGCATGGCTATGTCCGCCGCCTTCACCGTGATGATGTTCTTGATTGTGATCATGTTGATGCAGTCTATGGTGGGTGAATACGTTTTCTCTCGGTTCTTTATTAATAATTTTATTACCTTCAACTGCAACAATCATGAATGACCTGCATCTTCCAAGATGGCCGGTTATGTTTATTTGATCGTTGGTTGCAAATGCAATTTTTCCTGTAAAGCTCGATTTTTCGTTTGACATTTTTGTTTCCCTTTATTATGAAATTTATAAATCGTTTATTTTTATGGCCTTGCCATTTAAAATACTATCCGCAACTTTTCTCCTGGCGCTTTCTAAAATTCTTCCAAAAGTTGCTCTTGAAATTTTCATTTCCTTAGCTGCATCTTCATGAGAATAAGCAAGTAAATCAGCAAGATGAAGAGCTCCTACTTCTTCCTGTTCGATGATTATTTCTTCTAATTCATTCGTAGGAATTCCCCTCGGTTTAAAATAATAAGTCGAATGGTTACAGCATATTTTACGATATTTTTTTGGTCTTGGCATATTTTATTATGAGCATATGCTCAAAACTACAAAAATAATTTTAGATATCAAAATTTATTTAATTATTTTATTTTTACAATTACTTCTATTTATTAAAAACATTGGAATTCAAATGAATAAAATCCGTTGGGGTATTATCGGCTGCGGTGATGTAACGGAAGTTAAAAGCGGTCCGGCTTTTTCACGAGTTGAAAATTCAGAACTTGTTGCTGTGATGAGAAGAAATTCAGAGAAAGCAAAAAACTACGCCGAAAGGCACAACGTTCCCAAATGGTATGATGATTCAGATAAATTAATAAATGATAAAGATGTGAATGCAATATATATTGCAACTCCGCCATCCTCTCATCTTGAATATGTCGTCAAAACTGCTGAAGCCGGGAAGCCGGTTTATGTTGAAAAGCCGATGGCTGCCAGCTATAAACAATGTGTTGAAATGATTGATGCTTGTAAAAAGAATAATGTAAAATTATTTGTTGCTTATTACAGAAGGGGATTACATGGTTTCAAAAAAATAAAAGAGGCAATTGATTCAGGTAAGATTGGAGTAATTAAATTTGTTAACATAAAATTGTATTGGCCGGAAGATAAAAACTTTGATAAGAGTAATATTCCGTGGAGATATAACCCTGAAATTTC
>CAZRMA010000385.1:0-4222 GCA_964600655.1 uncultured Ignavibacteriaceae bacterium | reverse complement strand
AAAAATATTTTCATACTATTAAGTGTAATAAATATAAAACCTCAGAGGGTTAAATACTCAGTAGGTTTTATATTTAATCTTTTATAATAATTATAACCTTAAAAATTCTCAAATCAATAACATGTTAAATAGGAATACTATAACGGTACAGTAATATGAAAATGTTAATAGACTAAAATTATCTAATAAAGAAATCCTTAATTTAATCCAAATCACTTTAACAGTATCATCTTCTTCGTTTGGATAAATGAGTTCGCCTTCAACTGGTAAAAATAAATACCGCTGACAAAATTATCCGCATTCCATTCTATTTCATATTTGCCTGGTTTCAAATACTTATTGAGTAAAGTTTTAATTTCTCTTCCAAGAATATCGAAGACATTTATGCTTACTTTTCCTTCTACGGGAATTTCATATTGAATTTTTGTAATTGGATTAAACGGGTTTGGATAATTCTGCTTTAACAAAAACGAAGATGGTTTATATTCATTATTATTAATTGAAGTAATCAGTAAACCGGAAACGTTCTGATTCATCCAATCTATTCTATCTCTAATCCATGCTTTCAAAAAAGTTATTTCATTCGAATAGGAGCCTAACACGTAATAATTTGGCCAGATTTTAGAGTTTAGGATATTCCACTTTTGAAAATTTCTTTTTTGTGATTCATCTAAATATGCTACAATTGAATCAACATAATTATTAATCCTTTGAACATTAAAAATAGAGTCTTTCAATACTTCCCATCGATCATATACCTTTTGCATAAAGTATGGATTGTTGTTTAATTTCTCCCACCAGAAAGGAACGAAGTAAATGTTATACTGTTCATCATTTATTAAAAGCGGCAGCTCCCATCCATCGATAGCCCAGCCTTTATCGTAATCAGCATTGCCGAGTGCAATATTATAATCCCATATTGGGCCAAATACCAGCTTGTTATTTATATCGTCTCTATCTTTGTAAAAAAACAGGCTTAACCTATATCCATCAACGTTTTTTGCTACTTCATTAATAATAAAATAATCTACAAGGGAATTTATATCAATCAAATTTGTATAGCTTGTATCATTTCCTTTTGATTTTAAAAAAATCATTTCCCTTTCAAATTGATAAATTATGTTATGAATATAATTTTTTTGTTGTGATGTAATGTCTTCAGGTTTTGGATAATGATATTGATAAAAAGTTCTTTGCCAAGATTTATCAGGAGTTGTAAATGTAGATTGCCAGCCGCCATTATCTTCCCCATCCATTTTATCTATTTTAATTATATAACCGCCTGTTAGATTATTTCCTGTTGTATCAGAAGACGTAAGTTTTTTTATGTCCACTCGATTTTTGTTATGCTTAATTTTTTCCATCAAAACATAGACTCCCATATATTCATCATTCAAAACCAGCTCACAAAATTTAGTTCTTGTAGCATATCTTCCCATTTCATTATAAAGCTTATAAATTATAACATTTCTTAAAAGAGTTTTATCAGAATAAGGAGCATAAAGAACCCAATCACTTTCTTCGGGAAAGCCAAGTAAAGAAACACTTGAATCTTCTCCAAATTGATCTCTTGTTTCAACGGCGTATTGTTTTTTAGGAAACATTTGAGAACTCGAACCCCTAATTTCTATTCCTATTATTCCATTGTAGTTGTTAGATGAATCTGTCAGATAATTTCTAACACCTTCACCATTGTATATGATTCCCAGATCGGCCGTAATTTTACTTTCATTAATAATTTGCTGGCCATGTGTATTGATTACAATTATTGGAAGATTAGAGGAAGTGAATTCAAGAGTTGATGAAGGTTTTGATGTTAATGAATCACTACCTTCATGAGATTTTGCCAGTAAAAAGTTATTGCCAAAAAATAAAAATGAAATTATGAAAAGATATGATAACTTAAGATTAACCGTTATTTTTATTAGGAACATTTAGATAATTCCCCAAAATTATAGTTCAAGTTATGATTAATATTATAAACTTAAAACTTAAATATTATTACTTATTTTGAATAGGGTAAACTGATGTATTGTTTTCCAAGTTCATTAAGTTCTCCTGGGGTAGAATTAAATAAGTAGGTAAATTTATTATCCTGGCCAGTTCCTCGGCCTATAAACCATGCATACCGGAAAACATCATCTCTGCTTTCACATAAAGCCACCATCTCCTTCATTTGTTCAATTTGCTTGGAGTATGAATTTATTTGTGAATTCCAATTTGCCATTTCAGTAATCCAGATTTTCTTTCCGTATTTTTTAAGCCTGTCAAGCTGTGCTGCCAAACCGTAATCATACCAATGAAAAGCAAGGTAATCTATTTTAGGTTCTCTTCCTCCATTAGCAGATTTATAAGCTGAATAAAAAGCATCCAGCCACACAACCGGGTCTGAATAATTTTGCATAGTTCCCCAATTCATTGCCGGTCCTACCAATGCAATTGTTCTTTTTTTTGCTGCAAGGTCATTTACAACCTGCTCATATCTCACCCAATCTGAGGCAGCTTGTGTAGGTGTCCGGTTTGCTTGATCAGTTAAATTTGGTTCATTCATTACCAGCAGGTATTTAATTTCTGGGTGATTTAAAATAAAATTTTCAATTTGCCCGATGTCATTAACCGAGGTATTCCCTCCCCATAACATCGGAATAAATTCCATGTTGTAATTCGAATAATAATCTTCTGTAACGTTAGTAGTTGTCCGCCAGTTATACCACCATGAAACACCGGATTTGAGTGCGTTGAAATCTGCTGAGTCATTTAAGTCATAAGCAATACCACGTTTAGGGCTTTTATTAATTTCGTTAGTGTGATCTTCAGGGTTTGTTGGGGAAGAATTTTTATTGCAGCCTGATATAATAAATGATAAAATAAATATAAGTATTAATAAATTACGATTGGACATATTTAGCTCTCAAAAAAGAATTAATAATATTTGGAAATGTAAATAAAAAAGATTGTTTTATTGTAAGAGAATAACAAAAAAAAATTTCTCTTTCATTCCAATTCCCAATATCAATTTTCGAATGTTTTATCTTCTGTATCGTTTAGGCCAGAAAGTGAAATCTATTTCTTCTATTAAAAAATAACTTTCTACCAAATTTTTACTCTTTTATTTTTCGGCTTTCATAATAGCAGCCCCGATTTAATATCAACGGTTTAATAAAAGCAGGCACATCGCTAAATGGCAGGTTTACTCTTAAAAAGTTCGGAGAATGCACATCAATTAAAACCTGCTAGCAAGAGTTTCAGACCGCATGTTTACCAGCCAATTACTATTCCGCCAAGGTCAGCTATATTTTAACCTAAAGTTACTTTACGTTAGTATGCATACTATCGAGTACAACATAATGATTAGATTGTTCGATCATTAACTTGGTTTTTTCATTGAACATATATTCATCTTCCATGTTCCACCAATTATGTAAATTGCCACTTGCATCATAAAGCCTTCCTTTATCAGAAACAATTTTTAATTCAGTTTTTTAACAAATGAATTTCAATGAGAATAAAGATAAAGAGGAGCTTACAAACCAAAAAGTTTTGTTAGAAAAAAACTTAATAGTCCAGAAAAGAGAAATAGAAAATCTATTGAGTTACATAACGAAGGCACATATGGAAGATTTTGATTTAACTACTAACAAGCTTAATGACTTAAAAAATCAAAAACTTCAGGTTGAAGGTGAGTTAGATAGAGTAAATGCTCAGCTTGATTTAATTAAAGATGTTAAAATAAGTAAGAAAGAACTAAGAGCCATTTATTCACAGATACCTATGATTTTTGATAATTTGACAATTGAATAAAGAAGCCAACTTATAAAAACCATTATCAAGGAAATAAAATTATCTATTGCAAAAGACAAACAAAAAGATGAAATAGAGATACACTTTAGAAGCGACGGAAAGATTAAAAAAGAATGGGTTAACAAAATTGCTAACCCATTAGAATTAGTTTCGAGTTTTCATCTCGGTTGGCTCCGCGAGAGCCCCAAAACTTCGAACTTTTTATCCCTTAAAATTCCAATATTTATTAACCGCATAAACAGAGGTGAAAAAAGATTGAATCTAGAAGTGAATAAATTTTGTAATTTATATCTTCTTTCCCAAAGTTCAGAAATGATGCTCAAACAAAAAAATAATTATTTCTGAGATTTCTTTATAATTTTTTGTCTTTTTTATCTTTAGATTTTTTCTTTGCCAGCTCTTCCCTTATTGCAGGAGCCAG
>CAZRMA010000384.1:0-4229 GCA_964600655.1 uncultured Ignavibacteriaceae bacterium | reverse complement strand
TGGGAATAATCGTACCTAAAGGTATGCATAAAGTGGAGTTTAACTACGCACCAACAAGTTTTTATATTTCAAAATACATAGCTTTTATTTTAAGTTCACTGGTATTACTCGGCCTGCTGATTTGTATTGGAATTGAAGTTAAGAAGAAGAAAAACCAAAGTATACAAATTTCTTAGAACATAGTAATTACGCTAAAACCTGGAAATCTATTGGTCATTGACTCCAGAAACCTTGAGATTTTGATAGGTTATTATAAATAACATCAGGTAAAAATTTATGGGAATTTCTTACAGCTTCTTCTTTTAATTCCGATAATAAATTCTTATTCATAATTAATTCTATCAATATAGTACCAAATTGGTCGTAATCTTTAAAAGATAAAGTTGAACTTTTAACCTCATCCATGACAGGATAGCTTTGAATAATCAGACCAGGTTTGGCAGCACGTATCATAGTAAAAACCGTGCCTGAATCTGTGGTTTTTCCGTAGCTGCTAAATCTGGATTGATCGACTATCATATTCCCCAAAACTATATCTGACAAAGCCAACCGTTCATCAAATTCATAAATCGGAACACGCAATTTTTCATAAAAAATTATTTTGAATCCTTTATTTATTAATCTCTTCGCTTCTTTAATAATCGCTTCCCCTCCATCATTAGGAAATATTCCCCCTAATAATTCAAGCTCGAATTTTTCCCTTAAATGAAATAATCTCTTTTCAATCACGTTAAATACAGAATAATAATCACGGCGCGTGGCAGATATAGTCCCTGGAATAGAAATTCTTATAGATTTTTTTTCTGTATTATTATTAAGAGATTCATCAAAAACCGAGAAAGGTATAACTTCTATTTTATCTTTTGAAATATAATTTTCAAGTTCATGCTTCAGGTTAAAGGAAATAACGGCAAATTTACCTTTTGTTTTGCTTTGTTTTAGTCTTATTTTACCTTTCCAATAGGGGTAAAAAAAACTAGTCTTCACGTTATAAAGAAGGGATGCGATTGTAGGTTGAACATTTTTCCTGAAGTTATTGATTTTATATCTGAATCCATTATTAAACCATGCCTCAATATTATGGATGAATATAGTTACTGGAATGGAAAAATTAAAAGTATAAAATTGAGATAAATGATTTACCAATGTTACAATGTAAATTTTATCAGGCTGAAGAGAATTACATTTTTCCAATAATAAATGTAAATTTTGATATTTCTCCATTATTGTCAAATTTACTTTGGGAAACTTTTTAAGAAGTGAGTTAAGTTCTTCCTTACCTTTTAGGTTAGTAAATATAAAAATATCATTCTTATTGTCGACAGAGAATATTCGAACCAATGAATCAACTAAAGTGTAGTGCCCTATTGATGTTAACTCTATAAATACTACCTTCATAAACTATAAAAACCTTTTTGACGTAATAATTTAGTCTAATTTATTAAATATTCCAAATACTCATCAATTGCCATTTCCATAAAGAATTATTTTAATAAATAGAAAAATTTATATATTTTAATTCTTTATTATTATTGGATTAAAATATTTGGTGCAACAGATGAAGAAAGTCCTTATTACTGGAGGGTGCGGGTTTATTGGCTCTAACCTGGCAAAAAGTTTGATCTTAAAGGGAACGAATGTTACTCTGTTTGACAATTTATCAAGAGAGGGTTCCGTAAAAAACCTTGAATGGTTGAAGGCTAATTATGACAATTCTTTTGAATTTATAGAAGGTGATATAAGAAATTATGACGCAATAAAAAAAGTCATTCCAGGAAAAGATTCTATTTTCCACCTGGCAGCACAGGTAGCCGTAACTACTTCGGTAAAGGACCCTAAAACTGATTTTGATATAAATGCCCTGGGTACCTTTAACGTACTTGAAGCTATAAGGGAAACGAAATCGAATGCTACCCTTGTTTATTCATCTACTAATAAAGTTTATGGCGGTATGCAAACTGTCATAATTAATGAAGATAAAACACGCTATAAATATCGGGATTTTCCCAATGGTATTGATGAGCAACAATTACTTGACTTTCATAGTCCCTATGGTTGTTCCAAAGGAGCTGCAGATCAATATGTTCGTGACTATAATCGAATTTATGGAATCAATACTATTGTTTTCAGGCAATCCTGTATTTATGGATCAAGACAATTTGGTGTAGAGGATCAAGGCTGGGTCGCCTGGTTTTTAATTGCTGCAGAACTAGGAAAACAAATTACTATTTATGGAAACGGTAAACAAGCACGGGATTTATTGTATGTGGACGATTTAATAATAGCGTATGAAACCGCTGTTGAAAACATCCAGATAACCAGTGGAAAAATTTATAATATCGGTGGTGGACCATCAAATATTCTTTCTGTATGGAAGGAGTTTGGACCAAAACTGAAAAATCTCAAACAAAAAGAAATTAATGTTCTTTACAGCAATTGGCGCCCGGGCGACCAGAAGTTGTATGTAAGCAATATTTCAAAAGCATATAAAGATTTTGGTTGGAAACCACAAACAAGTGTTGATAACGGACTCAAAAAATTAGCCGGGTGGGTACGCGATAATAAAGAGATATTTATGTAATTCATTTTGTAGCAAAAGTTGCCCGTGATCAACTTTATTTTTACCCTCGACCATTATTGTTAATAATAAAAACAGTCTAAATAACCTGATATTAAATGGGAATTGTCGCTCAGAAGAGTTTGAAAACATTAATTACAACTTATGCCGGCCTGGTGCTGGGCTACATAAATACTCTCTGGCTCTATCCTCTGCTCTTAACAAAAGAAGAAGTCGGATTAATAAGACTTCTTGTTAGTGTAGCGTTCCTGTTTGCAACTTTTGCATCTCTGGGAGCGATGAATATTCCAAACAAATTCTTTCCCTATTTTAACGATAAAGGGAAAAAGCAGAATGAATTCCTCTTTTTCCTTTTAACCTGGGGAACTATAGGCCTTATTTTATTTACTATTGTTTTCTTTTCTGCAAAAGATTTAATTTATTCCATCTTTGCGAGTAAGGCACCGCTGCTGAATGATTATTATTACTACTTCTATCCACTCACCTTAATTGCTTTATATCATGGGATACTAGAATCTTATATAATAATTCAGAACAAGCCTGTCGTACCCGCATTCATAAAAGAGGTGCTGGTAAGATTTCTATTTAGTGCAGGCTTAATTGCAATTTGGTTAAAGATTATAAACTTCGGGTATTTTGTAGATTTTGTTCTGATCATTTATCTGTTTGGGTTATTAATTCTAATAATATATACTAAAAATATTGGCAGTCTTTTAATAAAACCTAACTTTTCGCTTTTTCGCAACCGAATGCTTAAAGAGATAATGTTATTTGGCTCTTTTGTCTTTCTTGCTACAGCAGGAAACCTGATAATTTTTAACATTGATGCTATTATGCTTAGTGCATACAAAGGGCTTGGAGCAACCGGGGTGTACACGATAGCATTTTTTATAGCAACATTAATTGAAATACCCAAAAGATCACTTTCTAAAGCAACAATTTCTTTTGTCTCACAGGCAAATAAAGATAATGACTATAAACGTCTGGAAATGCTCTACAAAAAATCATCAATTACTCAATTGATAATTGGAAGTTTATTGTTCATTGGTATATGGTGCAATATAGAGAATATATTTCGCCTAATGCCGAATAGCGAAATTTATATAGCGGGTAAGTGGGTTGTGTTTCTCATCGGCCTGGCTAAACTATTCGACCTTATAACAGGAATCAATGGCGATATAATTGGAACTTCCAAATATTATAAAATTGACATAATTTTCCTTTTGTTCCTCGCTGTGTTGGCGGTAATTACCAACGTGATCTTTATTCCTATCTACGGAATAACGGGAGCCGCTTTAGCATCTGCAATTTCGTTCTTTCTTTTTAACATTCTCAGATCAGTTTTTGTTTTTATTAAATTTAAAATACAGCCGTTTTCTACAGACACCATCAAAGTATTGATAATAAGCGGGATAGTATTTTTCGTAAATTATATTCTGCCGTCTCTGAATAATTTATACCTGGATGTAGCGGTAAGAAGTTTCGTTATTTTGATTTTGTTCGGGAGTTTGGTTATTATAACAAACTCTTCCGAAGACATAAATGACTTGGTTTCAATATTTTTTAAAAAATTATTTTAAGATGAGAATAGCCCTGATTGATGATGCATTGGATAGAGTCAATTGTATTTATAACTCACTGGAATCATTGT
>CAZRMA010000383.1:0-4232 GCA_964600655.1 uncultured Ignavibacteriaceae bacterium | reverse complement strand
TCTTTAAAAAAAGAATCAATTGATTTATTAAATGATTTGATTGGTTTGCTATTCCCTCATTTCTCAAATAGAGTTTATTATTCACCTGAAGATATTATTGCCAAGCTTCAGCTGATGGAAAGGAATTTAATTTCCGTACTTAAAAATATTAATGGAAATGGTAATTCAAACGCGAAGGGGAACGCATCTCAAATCGCAAAAACTTTTATCTCCGAAATTCCAAAAGCACATGATATGCTGTGGCTGGATGCGGAAGCAATATTTAAAGGCGATCCTGCAGCCGAAAGCGTTGACGAAGTAATTCTTGCTTATCCAGGTTTTATGGCAATCGCTATTTACAGACTTGCACACGAGCTTTATAAATCAGATGTTCCGATTGTACCCAGAATTTTAACCGAACATGCTCATGAAATTACAGGAATAGATATTCATCCCGGCGCCGACATTGGTTGTCCTTTTTTTATTGATCACGGTACGGGAATTGTGATTGGCGAAACAACAAAAATCGGCAAGAATGTTAAAATATATCAAGGCGTAACACTCGGAGCTTTAAGCGTTGCTAAATCTCTATCAAAGGTTAAACGTCACCCTACAATTCAGGATGATGTAATAATTTACTCACAAGCTGTTATACTTGGCGGCGAAACAGTAGTTGGTCAAGGAAGCCTCATCGGCGGAAATGCCTGGGTAACACATAGTGTTCCTCCAAATTCATTTGTTTACAGCAAGATGGAAATGAAGGTGCGTTCTAACGAAAACTATTTTGACAATATTGATTACATCATATGAAAAAATGAAAGCGTTCTATTTATAAGATTAAATAATAAAGGAGTTATTATGAAGTTAAATAATATTTTAGAGAGCATCGGCAATACACCTCATTTGAGAATCAATCACCTGTTTGGGAATGATCATGAAGTATGGGTTAAACTGGAACGAGCAAATCCCGGCGGAAGCATTAAGGACAGAATTGCACTTTCGATGATTGAAGATGCGGAAAAAAAGGGAATTATAAAAAAAGGAGATTTAATAGTTGAACCTACTTCAGGAAATACCGGGATAGGGCTTGCACTTGTCGCCGCCGTTAAAGGTTATAAAGCAATTTTGGTAATGCCGGATTCTATGTCAATTGAACGAAGAAAAATAATGACTGCATATGGAGCTGAGCTGGAATTAACTCCGCGAGAACTTGGAGTTAATGGCGCGATTGAAAAAGCACAAGAAATAGTTTCTAAAAATAAAAATGCTTGGATGCCCCAGCAGTTTGAAAATCCGGCAAATGTTGAGGCACATGTTAAATTTACTGCGCAGGAAATAGTTTCTGATTTCCCAGATGGAATAGATTATCTAATTACCGGCGTTGGTACAGGCGGACATATAACTGGAGTAGCCAAGGTATTAAAAGAAAAGTTTCCTAATACAAAAGTTTTTGCTGTTGAACCGGAACTTTCTGCTGTAATTTCAGGAGGGCAGCCAGGCCCCCATCCACTGCAGGGCCTTGGGGCAGGATTCATTCCTAAAGTTCTTGACGTTTCTTTACTTGACGGAACCATTCAGATTTCAAAAGATGAAGCATTTGAATATGCACAAAGAGCCGCGAAGGAAGAAGGTTTATTTATTGGTATTTCATCAGGAGCCTCCCTAGCGGCCGTAGCAAAAAAGTTAAAAGAAATTCCTAAAGGGAAAAAAATCCTTGCATTCAATTATGACACCGGGGAAAGATACCTTTCAATTGAAGGATTGTTTTAGAAATAATAATAAAAAATTAAATAAGGCACCTCAAACAGGTGCCTTTGTATTAATAAATTTGTTTTGGGATTATCAAATAAACCGGAAGAACAAATTGTATAACTAATATTCCTTTGTAAACGACTTTCTATTCTGAATCCCGCCTGTTCATTTTTCATCCAAATTTGTAAATTATAATTCTGAAATCACACAAATTAAAAATTGTTTCCTTCCCAAAATTATAAGACATGAACCTTAAGGAAATAAATAAACTCTTTTTTACTCCTGGTACAAGGGGTTATAAAATTATGAACTTCTTTTATAACAAGTATTCCGACCTATTTAAAAAAACTATTTATAATGATTTTGAAGGCTTCATTAACCAAATATTTTTATCTGTTTCCAACATTGATTTTACAAAGGATATTCAAAATGATGAAGCATACATAATCGGAACTATTAAAATTCAATGCAGAGTACTATTAGATAAAGCAATAAAATTTAAAAAGGTTGTCCCCGAAACCTTACTGAATAAATCAGATAATGAAAATCCCGAAGACTCAATAATTAATAACCTGCATGTTAATAGTAATAACGAACAACTGGAGCAATTGGAAACAGAAGAATTCTTTAATTATATAAATATTTTTAAAATTCAATTAAGACAACATGAAGTTCAATTGTTGAATTACTTAATTGATGAAAGGCCTAGATATGAAATTGCAGAGGAAATAAATTTAAATCTTAATACTTTGGATACTCATATAAGAAGGCTGAGAATAAAATTATCCAGGTATTTAAGAAAGTCAGGTTATTCTGGTGGAATACTGGATAAATACAATTAGGGCCAAAATATTATTGAAAGTATTTTACACAATTTTAAACTATATAGACAGAAGATTAATTATATATTATTATGGAAAATTTTGTAGAAAAATATTCAAAATTGTTATATGATTCCGGCAAACATTTAAGCTATGAAATTATTTCTGCTTACATTAACTTATTTAACAATTTAAGCATAAAGGAAAAGAAGTTTGTTGAGGAGCACCTAAATAAATGTTCGGAGTGTAAACAAAAATATAATGAAGTATTTGATGAAGATTTTGAATTTGACGAAAATACAATTGCAATAAATTTTTATCAAATTAGTGTTGATGAAACTAAAAAGGTATATCAAAGTGATAACGGTAAACTCGAACTTCTATTTAATAAAGAAAATTCAATAATTACTCTTGTTTTTACCCGCCTGCCTGATGAATATAAAAATCAAAACTTTAGAATATATTCTGGCGGAACGGTTTTCCGAATTTTATCTGCAGAAGAAAATAAAAGTTATTATCTAAATCAACTAGTAATTCTTGAAGATAGATCCGAAATCAAAGTTTTATTTCTAAAAATTTATAACGGTGCAGAGCGTACGTCCCCTAAGTTTAAATTAAAAAGATATTATGGAATTGCAGCGGCTGCAATTTTGATAGCTATGTTAATTATTGGGTATTTCTATTTTTCCCCTGTAGAAAAAAAAGTTGTTGCTGTTAATGAAAATAAAATTGCTGTTGATTCTTCATTTAACAAAGAAAAAGGTAAAAACAAACTAAGCAATAAAAATGGACAGAAAGAGAATGAAGAAAATTTGATGGCTTTAAATAATGTTACTGAAAAAGACTTTAAGGAAAATTCTGTGCTGGAAAATTTCGTAAATAGAAATGTTCGCTCTGAAGAAAATATAAAGATTATTTTTCCCAGCATAGGTGATACATTAATAAAGAATGTTAGGCTAAAATGGGCATCAAGCGAAAAGGGGACAGGTTATCAAATTATTATTGTTAATAATAGGAATGAAAAAGTCTGGGAAATCACAACCGATAGCAATACGATAATGGTTGAAAAAAAGCTGCTGCCAGGCCTTTATTACTGGAAAATTGAGAATGATGGGAAGCTAGAAACTATTGGAAAATTCTTTATAAAATAAATTTAATATCGTTGTTCGAATATCAAATTGTTTTTAGCAGCTAACTATTTAAGTATTTTTAAAATTATATAATATTAACGTCCAATTAATATAAAAGGACTCCATTCCAGGGGATAAGAATATTTTCCATTTTTTATCAATTTTAGTTTAGCTTGTCTTAACGAGGCAGAATAACTTTCTCCATTAAGAATATTTCTGTAAAACTCTATCATCAATTCAGAAGTAGATTTATCTGCAACCTGCCAAAGAGATACCACAACATTCTTGGCGCCGGCAAATAATAACCCTCTTGTTAAACCAATTATTCCTTCACCTTTAATAATTTTGCCGAGTCCGCTCTCACAAGCACTTAGCACAACCAGGTTTGCATTAAGCTTAAGATTGTACATCTCATTAGCATATAAAATTCCATCTTCCGGTTTATCTTCTTTTGTAAAAAGAATTCCTGATAAATTAGGCTTTTCTTCATTGATAAAACCATGTGTTGCCAAATGAATAAAACTGTAATGATTAATATTATCAGACTTCA